>NZ_LZHM01000071.1:0-1508 GCF_001690875.1 Gilliamella sp. wkB18 | reverse complement strand
GTGGGTAAAAAAATAAAAACCGCCAGTGAAAAAATCACCTTAATTTGTGGCGGTTCATACATAAAAATCAGCGAAGAAGGCATTGAACTGGGCACGCAGGATAATGTCTATCTTAAGTGTAATGTCATGCAGAAAATGGGAACAGCACAAAAAAATATTCAAAACGAATTACCGTCCATTTGTAAGGGGGTACAACAAGACAGTGCTGAAAAACATGCCATCATTGTGGAAAGAAAGTAATGATTAAAACCATATTAGACGAAGAAATAAATCACGTTATTGCTAAGCAAATTCAGCAACTGGGTAAAATGTATTTATTAGTTGATCCCCAAATCAACGATAATTTTTTCTTCGATAATTATTTCGAATTTGAAACAATCGTACCGATTCGTGATAGGCAAGATACCGTATCACAAGATCATGAATGCTTGCAGCTCTGTGCCATACCTAAACAAGCAACCTATATCAAACAGCTTATTATCGAAATAAAAAATAAAAAATCGGCAGCGATAGCGCTTATTGCTTCACCTTATTCGATTAAATATATACAAAATCACCTTAGTAATGCGATGTTGATGTCATACAATGGAAACAACTATCTTTTACGGTTTTATGATCCACAGGTTTTAAAACATTTAATTGAAATATTGGATCAAGAGCAATTAAATAACCTATTAGGTTGTATTGAATATTGGAATTACTGGCAAGATAGCTACACCCAATTGCATCATAAACCTAAATTAATCTTATCGGATATCAAATATAAGCTATCACCCAAACAATGGCAAAAAATCAAAATAGCACAAGTTTACAACACTTATGAATATCAGCTAGTCAAACAACAACAAAAACCTTTATCCAACACAGAGCAACGTACATTAAAAAAACTATTAGATTGGACATATAAAGTAACATTTTATCGACCTAACCAACAAAAAATGGACGTGATTATTCATTATGCAATGGCACAACCTGAGCAATTTTTCAGACAAATTAATGATGATTTATTATTTGAATTAATGACAAACCAAAACATCAATCAACTTGAACAATATTTAAAGAATTTAGATTAGGAATAAAACATGACAAATCTGGAAAGCTTAGTTAGTTTAATATTAGCAGCAAAAATCAAGCAAAACGATTCAGGCAAACGATGCCCCAAATGTCAAGAAAAGGAAGGTGACTTAATTGTACTGCCAACTCGCTTATCAATTTCTGGCTTTATGGGTAAAAACAAAACACTTAAACATAATCTTAAAGCAGACGTTGAACTGCCGCCTTTACCTGATTTTGCTCAACAAATGGTATCGAATTTGCCATTGGAACACTCAAAATATTGCATACAAATGTTAAGGCAAGGCTATTTATATGTCCTTGTCGATTACAAAAGTGGCGAAAAAAAATGGCGTGCTTTTACCTCAAGCCCGACGGGTTGCTTAGTAGAATATAACGATATAAACAAAGTACCAAACACGCCACCAACCTATAGCTGTAACATTGCTACAGAC
>NZ_LZHM01000070.1:0-1095 GCF_001690875.1 Gilliamella sp. wkB18 | reverse complement strand
TGGGACACATGGAATAATACTAAATTTGAGAAAAAAGTAGAAAAAGGCAAACTCACCTCTGAAGAAGTAGCTAAATATAACCATGAGCATTTATTGGGATATGAGTTTTGCGTATTACACTCCGAAAAATCACTTTACCCCTATTGTTACGTTACGATAGTGCCTAGAAATAAACATGTTGGCGTTAATTTTATCGATAATGAAGGTCGTGAGTATTTATCTTATCTTTTTCATGAAGTAAAAGAAGACCGCACCTTATTTCTACGAGAAGTTTGGTTTTATCAATTTATCCCAGGAAACAGCAGCGAAGAGCAAGAGTACCGTATGCACTTTGCATTTGATCAGGACGGAAACTACGCTGCCCGAAAATATATCGATTCTAAGGGGAAATACGAAGATTACGAAGGCAATCAAAAACTTGACTTTTCAGGCTTATACGAAAAATATCCCGAATTTGGACAATACGAAGGCATAATCCAACTTGAACGTCCGGTATTGAATGATATTATTTCTTGATATAACAAATCATAAAATTATCAAAATAGGCATCTGATAAAGCTGTACGCATACTAGATGATATTTCTAAATTACCCGGATTATAAAATTAATTAATAATATTAAACATATGTACACATTAAAATTCGCACAATACAATAACACTATGAAAGAAGTAATGTCTGAAGAAGATACTTTAGAGAATATAGTAGATCGTGCTCTTGATAGGAAACCAACAGCAGAAGACAAAAAACATCTCAAGAATGCAGAAGATTGGGCCAAATATGCTTTTGATAATGATAAAAATTACTATGTCACCTTTTTTAAAGGTGGTGAGCCTATAGCATGCGTATTTAATTATTTTGAAACGATAAGTATTGATTTTCTAACTTATCATAATGGTGAATTGTTTATTTATCTTTTTATGGTCTACGATAAAGGTAAAGATTCACATAATAAGGATGTGGATGGAAAGATATTTTTACGTCAGATTAATTTATATGATGAAGATGCAGATAAAAGAATAACTAATGAAATTTTTTTTAAGGATAATGGCATTATGAATGTTGAGACCATTACAAAAACAAAAAGACCGGAGTT
>NZ_LZHM01000069.1:0-5301 GCF_001690875.1 Gilliamella sp. wkB18 | reverse complement strand
CTTTTTCCAATTTCTATCGTTCCACCAAGAAACACCAATTTTTAATTTAAATTCAAAAAGATATAAATATTCGAATGTACCTAAACAAAAAATATTGTCTTTTACTTTCGTATTAGCGTGAGCTTTTCCCTACTTATTTATGGTGTGTTTTTTACACAATTACGATCATACAAGGTTTATTATCCTCTGAATTATTATCGATTGTTTAATACAGAATAACGGTTTAATGCGCTCTTCTTTTTCTAGTTGCCAGTTGCTTTTGACATGTTCGTGCGCTTCGTCCACCACGTCTAAGGCAAAATCACGGAGGTAAGGCTCGGTGATGCCAAGTTTATCTAATCCCGCTTCAATAAGCGCTTTTTGTTGTTGCTTTTCTTCTTCAAATAGCTCATCAACTTCGTTCCATTTGCTTAACCCTTCATCTGCATACCATTCACTTTCATATCTTATCAGTAAATGCCCTATCTGCTCCGCTGTCCAACTTCTGCGTAACCCTTCCTTTAAATCCCTATCCGTAAAAGAATGTCAGATTAAGCGAAACTATTGCGCTAATCCTTTTTTATTGAACTAATTAACACTAGTTGATCATTAATAAAATTATAGTATCTTCTTCTGTATCCTTCTTTATCTTCATTTTCATCAGGATCTGCTATTATTCCAGAAATAATAATCAAGCTACTATCTAAATGATATTCTATTAAAAACTCTTTTTCGCCATTTTCATCTTCTATTAAATAAGCATTAGGTAAGCCAATAACTTTGTTTGATAATAAGTTTCTAATTTCTCCACAAATAGCACCACCGCCACATCCATAGACCTTTACTAAATAATGATAAGCAAAGTTTGCATTTTTTATTTTTGTTTTAGTTTTAATAGCAAAATCGTTAAAATTTAAGTTAATATGATCTTTATCTTGAGCTACGCAAGAATAACTAGCGAAAAATAGAATAAAACATAAAATAAAATACTTAAATATTTTCATACTTATCTCCAATTTCCATTTTTCGATTCTCTCAATGCTTCAACCATTTGATCTGGAAGTATATGAGCCTAATTCAATCCATCACCTTGATAGTATGATGAACCTTCAAAAGTAGCAACTCGCCCCCCACTTATTGCTTTACCTTTACGTACCCCAGCTGATGCAAACTCTTTAGCCCAATCATAAATTGCATCTTCAATATCACCATTATGTTCTAAATATTTTATTATGTTTTTTCTTTTAATTTTTATTAAATATTCTTCAAATAAAGTATCTTGTGTTTCTTTATTATATTTCAGTGATAAATCTAACTTTAAATAAGTTACAGCAGCTTTTAAAGTTTGTAGAATTATTTGAAAACGTCCTGCAGCAAATATTTCCCTTTTTGTCTGCTTATCAATTAATTCTTCTATTGTCATAGAGGTCAAGTTAGTATTAAAAAAAGCCCTTAATTTTGGTTTGGTTTGGTTTGGTTTGGTTTGGTTATAAGCTGAATAATCATTATTGGATTCTACTTTTCCTAATAATAAAGCAAACGGACTTTCTGCCCAACACTTCTTTTTTTAATTATTTTAAAATAACCCACCATCGCCACAGGATGAATAAACCACGTTCTTATCGTGAACACTAATTTAAAATAAAAATTATTTACTCTAAACTCCATGATAAACATTTATTATCTTCATGAGCTTCACTTAATGCATCCGATAAAATTGATAAATCATCTGTAGCATTTTTTTTATAAATAGGATCAAGAGATATAGCTGAAATAATTTCATTATTTTTAACAAAATATTTATTTTCAACAATGAAAACAGTTTCAGATTTCAAATTTTGATCATAATAACCTATTGGGATATTGTAATATTCAGTGTTAGACAATACTTCAAATGTATTTTTACTTTTAATAACAATAATTTTTGAACGAGATGTTTCGCCATAAAGTCTAAGATCAAGTCGATCTTTGGTACAATTTAAGACAGCACCTTCTGCCGCATGTAAAGATTCAAGTGTTACCTCTTCAGCTTTTAATGTGAATGATACACATAAAATGCTAATCAAATATAATATACCCTTCGCCATCTAATTTTCCTTTTTCATGTTTTTTTAATAATTCCGAGGTCTTATAATTAAATGTAATTTCAAAATGAGGATAATCTTTTTGTTTTTTCCAATCACCTCCCCAAGAAAACCCATGCCTTATACCTACAGATGATATTCGGATAAGAACTTTTTCAGCCCAATTAGCTTTCTTATTTTTGATCTCTATAACATCTATTGCTAATCCATAATTATGATAACTATATCCGCCTCTAACCCAAGTAACTATTTTGCCTGGCGTAGTCCGACCTTGGTTATAAAGTCGATTTTGTTCATCAAAAGTTCTTAACCCTGTTGTAACTCTTAATTGTACTCCAAATTCTTTTTCTACATCATTGATAAAATTTATTGCTTGTTGACGAATTCGTGGATGTAATAAAGCAATCCTTGAGTTTGTAACACTATCCCAAGTTTCTGTTTTCTTTTCTTTAACATTAAAATAATCCACCATCGCCACCGGATGAATAAACCACGCCCTACCATCAGCACTAAGCGTGGCCGGTGGGGCTGAGTCTGTTGGGATGGCTTTGGTATCAGTTATGTTGGTATTTTCTGGATGTGTGCCGTTTGCTTGATTTAGCTTCGTTAAGCCTTTAGCGACATCGTCCCACCATAACATTTTCTTGATTTTCTCTTTGGTTTTTTCCCAAACCATGACTTGTTGTTCTAATTTCTGCATTTGTGCATAAATTTTAATTTGTTCTTGGTTCAGCTTCTGCTTTGGATTACTTTTGTAGTCTTTTGGAAACGTTTCAATTTTTCTTCTTAAATAGCCATGATACTCCGTTAATTTATCCAAATAACGAGTAACTCTACCTACTGGTAAACTAACGGCAATATCAACGTCTAACACCTCACGGTTAAAATCATCTATCGTATCGAAGGCTCTAAAGCGGTGCTGGATTTCCTATCACTGCCAAGCTCTTGGCAAAATAACTCAAATATTATTCATACAGTGGATTTTTTGTTGATTTATTTTTTAGTTTTTTAGGTCTTATTAGGATTTAAGGTTATTGTAACTATATTTAAATCAACACTACTTCTTTTTCTTTACCTTTATGGTAGAAGCTAAATGACAAGCATCATTAAAATTATTTTTACAGGCACTTTTAAACCAATATAGTGCTTGGTTATAATTTAAACTTTCTTTTTCAATTAAACCTAAATTAAGTTGGGCGTAAGGGTCATTGGCTTCAGCGGCTTTTTTATACCAATAAATCGCTTTTTCATAACGTGCGTTATCATTGGCTTCAATTAAATATAAATTACCTAATTCAACTTGAGCTGGTGTGTAACCTTGCTCGGCCGCTTTTATTAACCAATGTCTAGCCTCAATTTTATCGTATTTATCGTAATCAACCGAAAACCCAAACTGGTATTCTACCCATAAATAGTATTGAGCTTGTACATGATTTTGCTCCGCTGCTTTTTTTAGCCAGTCAATAACTTCGCCATATTTTTTCAGCCTTCTATAAACCATTGCTAAAGCAAATTGCGCTTTTGCATATCCTTGGTCTGCTGATTGTTTATACCAATAGACAACCTCGTCATCATATTTTTCTTTATCAATACTCTGAGCAAACAATAGATTCGCTAAAGAATATTGAGCAACCTTATCACCACTTTTTGCTTGTTGAATTAAATCATCTTTGTTGCTATCTGCCATTACACTATTTACGTTGCATAGCATAAAAAATAGCATTATTACTAATGCTAGGTTTTTATTTAGGTATTTCATTAAGTTCTTCCTGTTCTGTTTCATATAAATCATCATAATTAAATATTTTTTTAGTTAAAACCTTACCATTTTTGTAGGTTGTAACAATTTTATAATCTTTACCATACTCATCAGGATGATAATAGGTAGAACGAACAAGCTTTCCTGAAAAATCATATTCATACCAGTTTGCCACTCCAATACCAGTTCCATTATAATGTCCTTGGCAACCTTTTTCTTTTACTTGACCATTTGGATAATAGTCAACTAATAAGAAATAACAAAAAGGAGATTCTTGAGTTATTGAGGTTATAGCATAAATCCTCAAGCTTTCCTCTAGAGGAACAGCAAAAGCGTGGCCAACAATAAACAGAGATAAGAACGGTAAAATAAATCTTTTTTTCATTATGCACCTTTTTAATAATGTTTTTTTATGTTTTTTAGTAATCCTTCATATAATTGTTGAGCAATTAGATCAATATTTGAAAATAAGGCTTTTGCATCTTTAGGTGATGTAATAAATCCTAACTCAACGAGAACTTTACGTTTGGTTTTGTTTGAGCTCCTTAATACCTGAAGGTCTTCTCGTTTTCTAGGCGATTTTGTAACAGGAACGACATTATAATAGTTCAATATATCCTCAGCTAATTCCTTGCTAAACGTAGTTACTTCCTGACTCTGATTTTTAGAAGAATAAATTGCATGTGCACCAGAAGCCGTATAACCCACAGTGCCATCAGCATGTATGGAAATAAAATAATCAGCATTGTTATCATTAGCTAATTTAACTCTAGCTTTTCTAGTCTCTTCATTATCCTTTCCTTCAATTTTCCGCTCAGTTCGCGTGAGAATAACATTATACCCGTCTAAATCTAGTAGTTTTTTCAGCTTTATAGATACATCAAATACCAATCCTCTTTCATTTCTATTTTTATCTTCCGTTTTACTCGATGTAATCAATGTTGTATCATCAATAACCTCTTGCGGTAATTCTTCAACATTTGCTTCAGCTGTTTTATTGCCTATTTTATAGGTATATATTTTACATGCAGTACCTGTATTTTTCTGCGTATAGCCATGCCCCGGATCAATTACAATTGTTAACTCACTATTTTTTAACGCAAACATTTTCATTGCTACAGGATGAATAAACCATGCCTTGCCGTCTGCGGATAGATTGGATAGTTTAGGCGTATTGGCTTCTGTGTTTGCGGTTGAGTTTTGAGTTTGAGCTTGCGCCACTTTTTTCCACCACAGTGAGGGTTTGATGCGCTCTTCTTTTTCTAGTTGCCAGTTTGATTTGACATGTTTATGCGCTTCGTCCACCACGTCTAAGGCAAAATCACGGAGGTAAGGCTCGGTGATGCCTAGCTCATCTAATCCCGCTTCAATAAGCGCTTTTTGTTGTTGCTTTTCTTCTTCAAATAGCTCATCAACTTCGTTCCATTTGCTTAACCCTTCATCTGCATACCATTCACTTTCATATTTCACCAGTAAATG
>NZ_LZHM01000068.1:0-101955 GCF_001690875.1 Gilliamella sp. wkB18 | reverse complement strand
TTCACAGGGATGGGAAGCTTATTAATTAGATTGATTGTTATTATTCTTTTCTTTATATGTGTATTGATAGCAAATTCTGGATTAGTTGCTGTACTTTTTGCTATATTTTATTTTGATACCTATAAAGCACTATTTATTTTTTTATTTTTTGTGTTTTTAATGTGCAGTCAAATATTTATTCAATTTTTTCTTACTTTTTTATTCTGTCCTGAAGATTGTCCTGTTCGCTTTAACCGTAAAACAGGTAAGGTTTATATTTATGACCATTTTCTGTTATATTGTGGTTCATGGGCTACCTTTACTCGCTCGCCCTTTAGAGCTAAAGAGATAACGGTTAAAGAGTTTAATTGGGCAGATATTCAAGGTTGTATGACCTCAGTATCAGTTCCTCTTGCTAGTGGCGGAATGGTTAGAAGCTATCGTCTAGAATGTGTGGTATGTGAGCCTAATACCACTAAAGTGATTGACCATTTTCTGTTGGCTGCTGATACCAGTTTAGGTTATGAGGAATGGATGTGGATAAATAGCTATATGGCTTTTTCTGATAATAATTTGGATGCCGAATTTATGCCAGAAGAAGAATTCACATGGTCAATCAAAGTCAACTGGCCAGAAGAAATCGACAAAAAATCCAAAGCCAGCTCGCTTGAAGAATATCAACAAATAGATGCCGAATATAAAAAAGTATAGTAAATCAATATGTTGATGTGATAAAAGTTAAATTTTTTGTAAAATAGACTAAAATACGTTCATAAGCAAGAAAATAATAAAGGAAATAAAAATGAGTAATTTAAAAGCGGTGATTTGTTTTGCTAATTCAACAGTTCATGGTGGGAAAGTTATTACCGTATCAATAGCTTTAAATGGTCATAAAAGCGTTTGTAGAAGCTCTTTAATCTTATCACTATTAGAAGTAGGAAAAAGCTAATGTCTATAGATTTAACATCACTGCCAAAGCCAATGCCCGAAGCTAAAAAGTTAAATTTAAGATTATGGGCGCTTTTGTTGATTGTGTTTATATTTATTGGCACTATCATTACAGTAGTTGCCAGTTTTTTTTATCGTATCCCAAATGCTCTATTTTTATCGGGAGCTTTTGTTTTCCCTGTGCTTATTTGGGGTGGGCTTTTTTTGTACCGTTTTTATGCTTATAGTTATCGCAAAATTTATAATAATGAATGGAATTTATATCGAGAACAGCGCAAAGAGGAGATGATAAATGATGGGCAAAGAGGTTTATCGGTTTTAGGGTATTCGCTTATCACAGAAAAAGGAACAATCGGAAATGCCGCTGCTTTGATAGATAATCGTTTTTTAATGACTTCAAAACACCATCCTACATGCTCGACTGTTGTTCCCCATACTTCTTTATTTTTAAATAGCGAAATAGATATCAATAACGTTAATGGTTACTTAACATTTTTATTTAATCAGTGGAAAAAAGAACTCAAAAATAAATTTTCCACCCTTTTAGCTCATGAAAATATTCATGTGCGTTTATTTATGGAGATTGGTAAAAGTGTCGAAATAGATAAATTACAAACATTATGGAATGAAACAATAGGAACAATTATTCCTCACCCAGCTAGTTTTGTATTTGAAAAGCCAAGCGATTCAAACACATTTATAGAGTCATGGCTAGATAATGAAGAATATTATAATGATTTACTTCTAATCTTCAATCTACATCTGTTCGATATCCCGACTAAAAATGAAGGTGAATTTGCATCATGGCTTTTTTTAGCCGGTGAAAATACCGATATTAGCGCCTTGTTAGAGGATGACTCTATATTAGTAAAAGTACACCGAAGTGAACAAACTTCATCGTTAAGCCAAACTATTGATAATGCTTTGTTATGGGGTAATGTCAATAATGCAAGTTATGATAGCGTATGGTATAACGGTGTATCTTCAGAGTTAAAAATTAATATTGCCAATTACTTTAATCAAATTGAGTTTAAACCAAAGAATATGTTGAATGTTGAAGGCTCTATTGGTTATGCAGGGCTTTGTTCATATTGGCTATGCTTGTCTTTAGCTATTGAAAATGCTTATAATTCTAAAAGTAACCAGTTGATAGTAATTGGGAAACCTCAAAAAGCTACTGTTTCTGCTGTTTCATGTTCGCAAAACAATAATAAAAGCAGTAGTGATAATGGAATTATTTAACATGGTTTTTATTGAGTAAGATAAAGTTTGCTAAAAGCGAAAGTTATGGTTTTAAATAAAGTGAATTTCGTGTGTGTGCATGAAATTTACTTTTAATGTTAAAAATATCCGAAATTAAAGTAGTTTTTAAGTTAGGTTAGATTTCACGTTTTTTAGACTTTTAGTAAACAAAATGAACCTAGTGTTCTTCTCTGACCAAAAAAGAATTAATCTCTATTCTCCATTATAAAACTAGCCGTTGCATCAATTGTGTTGAGGCTTCCTTCGACCTTTAGTTATATGCTACCGGTATATCTAATTGCAATTTTAAAACTTTTGTTATAAGTGTACTTCATTGATACTTTCAGGATGATAGCATAGCCTTCAAGACTTGTTACTGTTGGATTTGATATACTTTGCAGAATTTAAAAGAATATTACTGTTTATTGATTTGGTGCCGTGGGCGGGACTTGAACCCGCATGCCCTTAGAGCACTACCCCCTCAAGATAGCGTGTCTACCAATTTCACCACCACGGCACTGTTTTTATTCAGGAATATCTGATGTTGGATTTTTACTTGTTGGTTGTTGTGTGATCGGAGCTTTTTGTTCATCTGTATTTTGTTGTGTTGCTACCGGTGCACTTTCATTCGCTTCGATATTATGGAATTCGCTATTTTTACTTGAATTCCCCATATTTGATAATACGATGCTTATAACAAAAAATAGTACCCCTAAAATAGCTGTTGCATGAGTTAAAAAGTTACCACTTCCAGATGAGCCAAATAATGTTGCTGATGCACCAGCACCAAACGATGAACCCATATCAGCACCTTTTCCGCGCTGGATCAATACTAAAATAATTATCACAAGGGCAATAATCAAATAACCTGCAATTAAAAGTCCGTACATTTCAACCTGTCAATTTTTATGTGTTATACAACAAAATTTTATAGATGCGAAATATTAGCGAAAGAGTGACCAACAAGCAAGTATATTTTGCTATTTTCTGTATTTATCGTAATCAATTGTGTGTTTTTGAGGAAAAATAAGTATAATATTGCCATTTTTATATAGTTAGTACGCCTTAGTTTTATGAAATTTATAGTTAAGCTTTTTCCCGAAATTACCATTAAAAGTGATTCAGTTCGTTTGCGATTTATTAAGATATTAACAAGCAATATTCGTAATATTTTAAAGCACCATATTGAGAACGTTGCAGTCGTCCGTCATTGGGATTTTATAGAAGTCCGTCCGAAAGTTGGCAATAGTGAAAATCAAATATTAAATCTATTAATGCGTATTCCAGGTATTCACCATATCCTCGTTGTTGATGAGTTAACGTTTGTTGATCTCCATGACATTTATGAAAAAACATTAGATTATTATGCACCTTTGATTGAAAATAAAACATTTTGCGTGCGAGTTAAACGCCGTGGGCAACATCCTTTCTCTTCCATTGATGTTGAGCGCTATGTGGGTGGCGGACTTAATCAATTTGTTGCTTCAGCCAAAGTTAAATTAACGCAACCTGATATAACTGTTAATTTAGAAGTTGATAAAGATAAATTGTTGCTTGTGAAAGGTCGATACGCCGGTATTGGTGGTTTTCCTACAGGTACTCAAGAAGATGTTATTTCGCTTATTTCTGGTGGCTTCGATTCTGGTGTATCAAGTTATATGTTTATTAGACGTGGCTCAAGGGTACATTATTGCTTTTTTAATCTTGGCGGAAAAACACACGAAATCGGTGTTAAACAAATGGCTCACTATTTATGGGAGCAGTTTGGAAGTTCACATAAAGTTCGTTTTATCTCTATTGATTTTTCTAATGTTGTCGGAGAGATATTAGAAAAAGTTGATGATGGCCAAATGGGCGTTATTTTAAAACGTATGATGATTCGTGCAGCATCTAAAGTGGCTCAGCGCTATAAAGTTGAAGCGCTTGTAACTGGTGAGGCATTGGGGCAAGTATCAAGCCAAACGCTAACAAATTTGCGTTTAATTGATAATGTTAGTGATACATTGGTTTTACGTCCACTTATTACTCACGATAAAGAAACCATTATTAAGCTTGCTCGCCAAATTGGCACAGAAGACATTGCTAAAACAATGCCTGAGTTTTGTGGGGTAATATCAAAAAGCCCTACTGTTAAGGCCGTTAAAGAGAAAATTGAAGCGGAAGAGCAGAATTTTGATTTCTCGATTTTAGATAAGGCCGTTGAAGAAGCCGAAAATATTGATATTCGTGAAATTGCTAAACAAGCTAATACAGTTATTACTCAATTGGAAACGGTTACATCAATTAATCCTGAACATATTATTATTGATATTCGTTCCTATGAAGAACAAGAAGAACAACCACTTGTATTAAATGATGTCGAAATTAAATTAATTCCATTTTACAAATTAGCAACGAAGTTTGCTGATTTAGATCAATCTAAGCAGTATTTACTTTATTGTGATCGTGGTGTGATGAGCAAATTACAAGCACTTTACTTAATTGATCAAGGTTTTTCTAATGTTAACGTATTTAAAATCCAAAATAGACAATAATTTTGTATATTGTTGTTACCGTTTACATATATAATAAAGTTAATGGAGAATATTAAGTTTCATCAAAATAGGATAAATATTAAATAATAAAATAATGTAATGAATTAATAGGATTAAGAGGGTTGTAATGAACAAATTACTTGTAGTTGATGATGATCCAGAAATAGCCTCGTTATTATGTGAATTATTAGAAATAGAAGGATTTGAAGTTGTAACAGCAAACAATGGAGTGCAAGCTTTAGAAAAGTTTGACAGTACTATTGATCTTATTTTACTTGATATTATGATGCCTGAAATGAATGGGCTCAGTGTGTTATCTCAGCTTAGAAATAAATACACTGTACCTGTTATTTTTTTAACCGCTAAAGATAATGAATTTGATAAGATTATTGGGCTAGAGCTTGGTGCAGATGATTATATTTTAAAACCATTTAATGACAGGGAACTTGTTGCCAGAATCAACGCACTTTTACGTCGAAAGCGCTGGGATAATTTAGTCGGAGGCTTTGGGGAAAAATCTATTCAATATACTATTGATAAACTTACTGTTAATCGTAAACAACAATCTGTTTCTTTCGATGATAAGTATATTGAATTAACCGGAACTGAATTTCAAATATTGTTAAAATTACTTGAAAATGCAGGGAAGATAATTTCTCGAGATACCTTGAGCGAAACAGTTTTAGGTAAAGAGTTTATTCCATTAGCTCGTTCAATTGATGTTCATGTATCTAATTTGCGTAAAAAGCTTCCTCCACGTAGTGATGGTTTGCCGTGGATTAAAACTTTACGCTCTAAAGGCTACCTTTTTGTTGTAGACCAAAGTGATGAGCTCTTACATAATTAGGATATTATTTTAAATAAGGAAGGAAATTATGTGGATTTTTGATCGGTTAACTATCAGAATTTTCACTATTTTCTTGCTTACTATAGCTTTTTTTTTGATGCTGATTACGCTATTGCCAAATCTCGATTCTCGAAATTTAACTTATTTGGCAAATAAAGAGAAAGAGATTGGCAATATGCTTGCTAATCAGCTCGAAAAAGAGCTAACTAATATACCGAAAAATAGTTTTCGTTGGTGGATGCGTTTTATTGTTTTGATGGATAACCACCAAAAACCAGGTCAGTTTTTATTTATTGTTACACCAAATGGACAAATTATTACCGCTGATACTAAAAATATAGATCGTATTAGGAACTTTAGTGAAAAGTCACATAATGTTGATGATCCAGCTAAGAAAATCTATGATTCACAAGAGGTTATAGGTCCATTCCTAATTAATTATGCGGGTGCTAATTACCAATTATACGTATTGCAGCCTGCTTCAGATATCCAATCTCAATTTGTTAATTTAATTTTTGATCATCCTTTCTTGCTATTAATTTTAACTATGTTAGCAAGCTCGCCTTTTTTACTTTGGCTGTCTTGGAGTATTGCAAAACCTGCTCGTGGCTTAAAGCAGGCTGCTGATCAAGTTGCAAAAGGAAATTTACGAGAGTGGCCAGAACTTGAAAAAATAGGATCTACTGAGTATAAAGCCACAGGCGCAAGTTTTAATCATATGTTAAGAGAGCTTAAAAGGATGCAGGAGTTACAGCAACATTTATTTTCTGATATTTCTCATGAATTACGTACACCCTTAACTCGCTTACAATTAGCTGCATCTTTATTGCGTCGTAAGCAAGGAGAAAGCAATGAAGTTTCCCGTATTAATAATGAAGCATTAAAACTTGATGCGATGATTGGCGATTTGTTGTCTTTAGCAAGACAACAATATGACAATAATGAAATTCGTGAATTTAACACAATGAATGTGTTATTTAGACAAGTACTTGAAAATGCCTCTTTCGAAGCGGAACAAATTGGTAAAAAATTCTTGGTTATTAATCCACCAACAAATCATACTATTTTATGTTATCCTGTCGCTTTATGCAGTGCTCTTGAAAATGTTATACGTAATGCCTTTCGCTATTCAAATCATGAAATTGTGTTGAATTTTGTTGCTCAGCAACAACACATTACTATCACTATTGATGATGATGGTGTAGGGGTTGCTGATAATGAGTTAGAGCAAATTTTTCGACCTTTTTACCGTACAAGTGAGGCTCGAGATCGTGAAACAGGAGGAACAGGCTTAGGGCTAGCCATTGTATCTAATGCGATCACTCGTGATAATGGTACGGTTAAAGCTGAGAAAAGTCATCTTGGTGGACTTAGAATTGTGATAGTATTGCCAATTCATAAATATTAACTTTTAAAGAGATATAATTGTGTCAAATGCTGCGTTAAATATCGTTTTATTTGAACCTGAGATCCCAGCAAATACCGGTAATATTATTCGCCTTTGTGCTAATACTGGTTTTAATCTACATATTATTGAGCCAATGGGTTTTTTCTGGGATGATAAAAAACTAAGGCGAGCAGGACTTGATTATCAAGAGTTCGTCAATGTTAAACGTTATAAAAATCTCAATCATTTTTTAAACTCGAATCAAATTAATTTAGTCACGCAAGTTTATGCTTTAACAACTAAAGGGCAAAAGTCACATAGCGATGTAAAATATAAAGAAAATGATTTTTTGATGTTTGGACCTGAAACCCGAGGCTTACCTGCATCAATTCTTGATATTTTACCGCAAGATAAAAAAATTCGTATCCCGATGTTAGCGAGCAGTCGCAGTATGAATTTATCTAATTCAGTTGCAGTTGTGGTTTATGAATCATGGCGGCAATTAGATTATTTTGGTGCAAAGTGATTTAGAATTATGAAGTTATAAAATTTTTGTAACTAATTGTTTATTTGTTTCTGATGATAATAAGCTCAGCTGATTAATTTATGAGTTTAAATTAAAGATTATCTTCAATCTTTAAATAAAAAGAGAGGTTATATTATCCTCTCTTTTTATTTCTATATCATTCAGGTATAGAAATAATTATATTAACTAATGTTTATTTAACTCGCGAAACATATTCACCTGAACGCGTATCAACTTTAAGTATTTCACCAATTTGTATAAATAATGGTACACGAACTACCGCCCCAGTTGATAAAGTTGCTGGTTTACCACCTGTTCCGGCAGTATCACCTTTTAAACCTGGATCAGTTTCAATCACTTCGAGCTCAACAAAGTTTGGTGGCGTAACTGCAATCGGTTGACCATTCCAAAGTGTTAAAATACATTCAGCTTGATCGACTAACCATTTAGCATTGTCGCCAACAGCTTTAGTATCAGCAGAAAGTTGTTCAAAAGTCTCATTATTCATGAAGTGCCAAAATTCGCCGTCTGTATATAGATAAGTTAAATTCATATCGACAACATCAGCGGCTTCAACTGATTCCCCTGATTTAAAAGTTTTATCAACTGTTTTACCTGAAAGTAATTTTTTAATTTTCACACGGTTAATAGCTTGCCCTTTACCAGGTTTATAAAATTCATTTTCAACAATTACACATGGCTCGCCATCTTGCATTATTTTAAGGCCGGCTTTAAACTCATTAGTACTATAAGATGCCATAAAAGCTCCAATTATCATTCTGGATTACAAAAAATGAGCCACATTATACAGCAAAAAGTAGAACTACCAAATAAAGATGACTGGATTTTTGATCTTGCAAATGTTGTAACCGATATTAATAAACTGTACTCTTATTTAGAGCTAGATCCTAGTTCAATAACTATTTCGATGTTACAGGCGAAAAAACAATTTCCACTGCGTGTTCCCATGACCTTTATACAGCGAATGAAGAAGAAGGATTATAATGATCCCCTTTTATTGCAAGTCCTTTGTCATGATCATGAAATGATTTATGTTAACGGCTATAGTAATGATCCTTTGCATGAGCAGGATAATGCTATTCCTGGATTACTACACAAATATCATAATCGAGCCTTACTAATAACAAAAACAGCTTGTGCGATTAATTGTCGTTATTGTTTTAGAAGGCATTTCCCTTATCATGAAAATCAAGGGAATAAGAAAAATCTTAATGCTGCGCTTGAATACATTGCCAATCACTCGGAACTTAATGAAATTATCCTTTCAGGAGGGGATCCCTTAATGGCAAAAGATGATGAAATCGCTTTTTTAATAACAGCATTAGAAAAGATTCCCCACATTAAACGGTTACGTATTCATACTCGTTTAGCTGTTGTTATACCATCACGTATTACATGTAAACTATGCCAATTGTTTGCAAAAAGTCGATTACAAATTTTAGTTGTTACGCATATTAATCACCCAAATGAAATTGATGATACTATTGCTAAGGCTGTTTCATTATTAAAACAACATAATGTTACCGTGCTCAATCAAAGCGTTTTATTAAAAAATATTAATGATAGTGCTGATACATTAGCTAATTTGAGTAATAAATTGTTTAATGTTGGTATTTTGCCTTATTACATACATTTATTGGATAAAGTACAAGGAGCTGCTCATTTTATGATAGATGATCGAAAGGCTAGACAGATAATGAAACAACTATCCGAGCAAGTTTCTGGTTATTTAGTACCCAAATTAGCACGTGAAATTGGTGGGGAAAAGAGTAAGCGTGTGTTAGGATTCTGTGATTAATTTGATGATAGCTTTTTATGGTTATTAATTGTGTTGCTACGTTTTGTTCAGAATATAATTTCAATATTTGTAAAATTGTCATTATCTGTCATTGATGATTTGTAATTTTAATGCCCTAACATGATACTTTTATTTGCTTTTGATAGGCGATGTATTATGTTTTTTATTTTATTGTGCCATAGTTGAGTTTTAAAATATTTTCTCATCATTTCATGCATAAAATCTGATTGACGAAAAATAAAATAGCTTCTATAATTCTGACCTCTTTAATTAATGCTGTGGAGTCTATACTCTGCAACTTGTTGATAAATTAGATTTGGATATAAATCGTCATGAAACGCACATTTCAACCATCAGTATTAAAACGTAATAGAACTCACGGTTTTCGCGCTCGTATGGCTACTAAAAACGGTCGTCAGGTTCTTGCTCGCCGCCGTGCTAAAGGCCGTGCTCGTTTGACTGTTGCTAGCTGATTTAAAGTTGAGTGATTAAACTCACTTTTCCTCGGGAGTTGCGATTGTTGACTCCCTTTGATTTTAATCGTGTCTTTGAAGATCCCATTCGCGCTGGGTCTCCTTTTCTTACCTTGGTTGCTCGTAAAAATAATTTGACGTATCCCCGTTTGGGTTTTGCTATAGCTAAAAAACAGGTTAAGCGAGCACATGAACGTAATCGTATCAAACGCCTGGCAAAAGAATATTTTCGACATCGACAACATCAATTACCCAGTATTGATTTTATTTTGATGGCTAAAGCACCGGTTATAAACTTAGAAAATCAACAACTAGTTGTAACATTAGATAAGTTATGCCAACGAATCATCGCCAAACACGGAGTTTAAATAAAATTATATTGATTATCAAACAGCATGTTTTTGCGTTTAATGCATTGATAGTTAATGTTTTTATTTTTTTTGTTCGAGCTTACCAACGTGTTATTAGCCCCCTATTTGGTCCAAAATGTCGTTTTACTCCGAGTTGTTCCCAATATTCAATAATTGCACTAAGACGCTTTGGGTTAATAAAAGGAGGTTGGCTAACGGTCAAACGTGTATTAAAATGTCACCCTTTACATGAAGGAGGAGAAGATCCTGTTCCTCCTAATACTAAAAACAAAAGAGAAAAACACTAATGGCATCTCAACGTAATATTTTAGTTATTGCTTTACTTTTTTTATCATTTTTTATTTGGAAAGCGTGGGAAGAAGACCATGCTCCTAAAGTGCCAATGGCGAACCAATTATCACAAGTGAATGAAGATGATACACCTAATGGTGAGGCTCTTGGTAAAACAATTACTGTAAAATCGGATGTATTATCACTGATCATTAATACCTATGGGGGTGATGTACAGGCTGCTCAGTTGTTGAAATATGAGCAAATACTTCACTCTGGTACGCCTTTCCAACTTTTGACTTCTCGACCTGATTTTGTATATATTGCGGAAAGTGGATTAACTGGAAAAGATGGTCCAGATAATGCCATTCAAGGTGCAAAACGTCCAGTATATCAAGCTCAGCAGACAGAGTATGTGTTAGCTGATGGACAAGATGAATTACGGGTACCATTAACCTATCAAGTCAATGGCGTAGATTATACTAAATATTACGTGCTACATCGTGGTAGTTATGCAATTGATGTTCAGTATACAATTAATAATCAAAGACAAGTTCCCGTTGAAGTGTCTATGTATGGGCAATTAAAACAGACAATTGAATTACCTCATGATGCAGTGACAGAAGGAGGAGGCGGATTAGGATTGAGCGCCTTCCGTGGTACAGCTTATTCAAGTTCTAGTACAAATTATAGTAAATATAGTTTTGATGATATTAAGGATAAAGCTTTATCAGTTAATACCCAAACTGGTTGGATTGCAATGTTGCAACACTATTTTGCTTCAGCATGGGTTCCTGCACAGAATCAAGATAATTTATTTTATTCTCGAGCGACCGCTAAAAATTCGCAAGCAACAATCGGTTTTAAAGGTGAGTCAACTGTTATTCCTGCTGGTAGTACACAAACTATTGGCGCAAAATTATGGTTAGGACCAGAAATTCAAAGCCAATTAAAAGAAACGGCTAATCATCTTGATTTGATAGTTGATTATGGATGGCTATGGTTCTTATCTCAACCACTATTTTATTTATTGAAATTTATCCATAGTTTTATAGGTAACTGGGGCTTTGCAATTATTGTTATCACATTTATTGTTCGTGGTATTTTATTTCCTTTAACACGTGCTCAATATCGTTCAATGGCTAAAATGAAGATATTGCAACCTCGTTTGCAAGCCTTAAAAGAGCGTTATGGTGATGATAGACAAAAAATGAGTATGGAAACCATGGCGCTTTATAAGCAAGAAAAAGTGAATCCATTAGGCGGTTGTTTACCACTACTTATTCAAATGCCAATTTTCTTATCATTATTCTATATGCTAGGGAATACAGTTGAATTACGTCATGCGCCATTTGCTCTTTGGATTCATGACTTATCAGCACAAGATCCTTATTATATTTTACCTTTATTAATGGGTGGTACCATGTTCTTAATTCAGAAGATGTCACCGACCCCTGTTACTGATCCGTTGCAACAGAAATTAATGACTTATATGCCATTAATTTTCACTGTATTCTTTTTATGGTTCCCTTCAGGATTAGTTTTATACTATATTGTAAGTAACTTATTCACAATTGCCCAGCAACGTATTATTTACTGGGAGCTTGAAAAAAAAGGGCTTCATGAGAAGAAAAAGAAATAATTTTATTAAAAAGGAGGAGTAAAAAACCTCCTTTTGTTTTTTCTATTGGGTTTTAATAAATATGAATTTACAACAACAATTTAATTTAAGTGGCAATGAAAAAGGCTATTGGTTTGTTAGCCAAAACGGAAGATTATGGTTACCTAATGGTGAGGTTCCAGTTGGATTTGCTAGTGAATTTGGTTTTGCTGATCAACTTGCTCAACCAATAGGCGAATGGAATGGGCAAACTGCTTGGTTGATTTGCCGAGAAATGGAAAACGAAATGTGTTCCATACGTCCATTCCTTGATGGTGCAGATCAATCATTGTTTAATATGGCAGGGAGGGCTATACAATTATCAGAGTTTTATCGATCGCATAAATTTTGCGGTTACTGTGGTAAAAAAATGCATCTTAGCAAGACGGAATGGTGTTGTTTGTGTGATAACTGTCATCAACGTTATTATCCACAGATATCGCCGTCAATTATTGTGTCGATTCGGCA
The DNA here is from genome assembly GCF_001690875.1 of Gilliamella sp. wkB18. Taxonomy (NCBI): domain Bacteria; kingdom Pseudomonadati; phylum Pseudomonadota; class Gammaproteobacteria; order Orbales; family Orbaceae; genus Gilliamella; species Gilliamella sp. wkB18. The sequence continues at coordinate 89,431 of NZ_LZHM01000068.1, read as the reverse complement.
TAAAAATAAAATTTTATTGGCAAAGCATGTCAAACACAATAAAGAAAACTTATACACCGTTTTAGCTGGTTTTATCGAGGTAGGAGAAACAGTGGAAGCCGCTGTTGAACGAGAAGTCTTTGAAGAATCAAAAATTAAAATTAAAAATATTCGTTATATTGGCTCACAACCTTGGCCATTTCCTAATTCTCTAATGATGGCTTATTTGGCAGATTATGATAGTGGTGAAATTGAAGTAGATCCAGTCGAATTAATTGAAGCCAATTGGTATCATTACACAGCGTTACCTAAAATTCCTAATTATGGTACTATAGCTCGGCGTCTGATTGAGGATACGATTATACTTTGCCGAGAATATGACGAGTTTGGCGGTGATTAATTATATTTGTTAGCGTTATTGTCAGCTGTTAGATATTTTATGCTTATTTATGATAGTGAAACGTTTTATATTTAATTTATGCATATTATTAATAACGTTTACATCAACCCCCCCCGCGTTTGGAAATTTTGTTTTTTTTAATCATCTCACATCAAGCAGATTACTAGCGTCCAATTGTATTATCATAAGCATTAACCTTTTTTAATTTGAAGATTATTTTTTTTATAAATTATTATGAAGGGGAAATAATACGTATTTGGAGGGAATTAATTTTGCGAATTAGGGGCAATGTTAACTTAACATTTTTATTAACTCATTTGTTTATCAATCAAAAGCTAATAAATAAAAACGACATTTATGTGAGTATGTCGATTTTATTTATATTCTCATCTTGATTATTAGTTATTTAGCCATTGAGCTACTTGTTTTGCAAAATAGGTTAAGATTCCGTCGGCACCTGCTCGCTTGAAACAAAGTAGTGATTCCATAATTGCCGATTCTTCGTCTAACCAACCATTTTGTATTGCAGATGTTAACATTGCATATTCTCCAGAGACCTGATAAGCAAAGGTTGGTACAGCAAATGTCTCTTTTACCCTACGTACTATGTCTAGATAAGGCATTCCTGGTTTAACCATTACCATATCAGCTCCTTCAGTAATATCTTGATAAATTTCTTGTAAAGCTTCGTTACTGTTTGCAGGATCAAGTTGGTAAGTTTTTTTATTGCCATTTCCAATATTTTTTGCTGAACCAACTGCATCACGGAATGGACCATAAAAACTTGAGGCATACTTAGCAGAATAAGACATAATTTGGGTATTATAAAATCCTTGTGCTTCAAGTTCATCGCGAATCGCACCAATACGTCCATCCATCATATCACTCGGAGCTATAATATCAACACCTGCATGAGCTTGCATCAAAGCTTGTTTGACCAATGCGTTAACAGATATATCATTTTCAACATAACCATTGTTATCAATGATACCATCTTGACCATGAGTGGTATAAGGATCAAGTGCGACATCAGATAATATGCCAATTTCAGGAATTTCTTTTTTTAATGCACGTATAGCTCTAGGAACGAGGCCGTTTTCATTGTAAGCCTCTTTACCGAGGAGTGTTTTTTTGTCTGATTCTATAGCTGGAAATATTGAAAGAACCGGAATCCCCAATTTAGCAACTTGTTCAGCTTCCTTCAATAATACATCAATACTCATTCTATTGACTTGCGGCATGGAAGGGATTGATTGAAGGATGTTGGTGCCTTCAATGATAAAAACTGGATAAATAAGGTCATTAACGGTCAAAATATTTTCAGTAACTAAGCGGCGAGTAAAATCTTGTGCGCGACTACGGCGTAAACGACGTTTGGGATATTGACCAGCAATAAAAAGTGACATAAAAGCTCCTGCTTATTTTTATTAAATTATGGGTAATTATCTATTGCTAAATGATGTTTAGCAAATTAATTTGCTGTATTACAATAATTCGATTTTTTACTTTACAACGTATATTAATTAGAGGTAGAATTGCGAACTAATTTTTAGTCCTTTGTGATATTAACCAATTTGAGGTGAGAGGCACATGCCAGTAATTAAAGTACGTGAAAATGAACCTTTTGATGTAGCGTTACGTCGTTTTAAACGTTCTTGCGAAAAAGCAGGAGTTCTAGCTGAAGTTCGTAACCGTGAGTTTTACGAAAAGCCAACAACTATTCGTAAACGTGCTAAAGCAGCGGCAGTTAAACGCCATGCTAAAAAGTTAGAAAGAGAAAACGCTCGTCGCACTCGTTTATACTAATATTTTTGCGATTATTTATATATCAAATTTAAATTGATATTTAAATCAATTTGTTATTTTTTAATATAAAGAATTCTAACAAGCTGTATATTAGATACGGCTTGTTGTCTTTCTACAATGCCAATATTGGTTGAAATTTTATCATGAAAGGCCAAATTCCTCGCGATTTTATTTTGGAATTGATAGCTCGAACTAGCATTCTTGATGTTATCAGCAAACGCGTAAAAATGAAAAAAAAGGGGAATAACTATTTTGGTTGTTGTCCGTTTCATGATGAAAAAACAGCTTCTTTCTCACTTAGTGAGAAAAAACAGATCTATCATTGTTTTGGATGTGGTGCATCCGGTTCCGTTGTAACTTTTTTAATGCAATATGAACGGTTATCTTTTCCAGAAGCCATTGAAGAATTAGCCAGTATGCAAGGGATTAGAGTCCCTTATGTCGATAACGAACAAAATCAAATAGATCAATCCAAACATATTGAATCTCGTAATGTTCGTCGCGATTTGTATACGTTAATGGCAAAAATAACTAATTTTTATCAAAGTCAGTTATCATTACCAACATCAAAAGAGGCTAATCAATATCTTGAACAAAGAGGCCTTAATAAAGAAATCATTGCACGATATAAAATTGGTTTTGCACCTAACGAGTGGAGATTGACATCACAAAATGTTGTCAAAACTAAAACAGAAGCGGCGCTTTATGATCAAGCAGGTATGCTGGTAACCAATGATAAAGGGAATCAATATGATCGTTTTCGTGGGCGAATTATGTTTCCTATTCGTGATAGGCAGGGTAATGTTATTGCATTTGGTGGGCGAACAATTATAAACGATTCTGCGAAATATATTAATTCACCAGAAACACCCATCTTTCACAAAGGTTTTCAATTATATGGACTTTATGAGGCTCAAGAAGTTAATCGTAATCCTGAGCAATTAGTTGTTGTTGAAGGCTATATGGATGTTGTTTCTCTTGCGCAATATGGCATTGATTATGCAGTTGCTGCTTTGGGTACCTCGACGTCTGAAGAGCATATTAAGCTTTTATTTAGGGCTACCGATTCAGTTATATTTTGTTATGATGGTGATAATGCAGGACGAAGTGCTGCTTGGAGGGCTCTAAATGTATTATTACCTTCTTTAATTGACGGAAAAGAAATCACCTTTGCTTTTTTACCACAAGACGAAGATCCAGATAGTTTGGTTCGAAAAATTGGTAAAGAGGGATTTGAAGCTTATTTAAAAGCGGCCCCAAATTTATCAAAGTTTTTATTTGATGAACTTTTAAAAAAAGTTGATTTAAAAACGGCAGAAGGTAAAGCCAAATTGAGTTCATTAGCTTTACCACTTCTTGATCAAGTTAAAGCAAAAGCATTTCGATTAAATTTATTACAGCAGTTAGGTAGTTATTTAGGGTTGTTAGACGTATCTCAACTTGAACTTTTATTACGTGAAAGCCGTTTTAGTAGTAATGAAAAAACAGTTGAAAAAGTGCATGTTTCACAAATGAAATTAACTACTATGCGCATTTTAATTGGCTTGTTGCTTCAATACCCTAATCTTGCAAAGCAAGTATCTGATATTAATGTTTTACGTAAAGTGAAGATGGCTGGTATTGAAATTTTGATTGAATTACTTGAATTATGCCAACATTACCCAAATATAACAACAGCACAGATATTAACTGAGTGTGTAGATAAACCATTTTATAAACAATTAAAGCGTTTAGCAACATGGGAGTATCATTATCAAGACAACCAAATAGAGTCATTTTTTTCTCATACATTAAAAGAGTTATATGATAATATACTCGCCCAAAGGCAAGATGAACTGATCGCAAAAGAGAGAGTCTCTGGCTTAAGTACCGCAGAGAAAAAAGAACTAGCGACACTAATACTTGTTTTATCAAAAAAAGACTAAATATAGGCTATATACAGAACAGCATTTTTGTTTTGTGTATATAATATACATGACTGAATAACTAAATGTGGACACCTTTTATGGAGCAAAATTCTCAATCACAGCTAAAACTCCTGATCATTCGAGGTAAGGAGCTAGGATACTTAACCTATGCTGATGTTAACGATCACTTGCCTGAAGAGATTATTGATTCAGATCAGATTGAAGATATTATCCAAATGATTAATGATATGGGGATTCAAGTTCTTGAAGAAGCCCCTGATTCTGATGACCTATTACTTTCAGATAATGTCCCTGATGAGGAGGCTGTTGAAGCAGCAACAGCATTAGTACTGTCTAATGTTGAATCAGAAATAGGTAGAACAACAGATCCTGTACGTATGTATATGCGTGAGATGGGGGCTGTTGAACTATTAACACGAGAGGGCGAAATTGATATAGCAAAACGTATAGAAGAAGGTATTAATCAAGTTCAGATTTCGGTATCAGAATATCCAGAAGCAATTACTTATCTTTTAGAACAGTATAATTTAATTGAAAGTGGAGACATTCGTTTATCTGATATCATTACTGGTTTTGTTGATCCTAATGCAGAAAGTTCTACAGATACGCTTCCCGAAAATTTAGAAGAAAGCGAAACAGAGATTGATATTGATGATAGTAATGATGAAAATGAAGATGAAGACGGTGATTCATCTGCAGATGATGATGTGTCCATTGATCCTGAAGTAGCAAGGGCTAAGTTTATTGAGTTAAAAGAGCAACATGATAAAACGTCTGAGGCTATTAAAAAGTATGGACGAGCCCACAAAAAGGCACAAAAAGAGATCGAAAACCTATCAGAAATTTTCAAGCAATTTCGTTTAGTTGGTAAACAATTTGATATTCTAGTTAATAATATGAGAAGTATGATGGATCGAGTAAGAGCACATGAGCGTGTAATTATGAAGATCTGTGTTGAACAATGCAAAATGCCAAAAAAACAGTTTATGACTTATTTTACGGGTAATGAGAATAATATGAACTGGTATACTAAAGCATCAAACTCAAAAGGTGCATTTGCTTCTAACTTAAAAGAGTTTGAAGATCAAGTTGCAGAGCAAGTTGCATTATTACAGAAAATCGAAATAGAAACGAATCTCTCTATTGAGCAGATTAAAGATATCAATAGGCGTATGTCAATCGGTGAAGCGAAAGCTCGGCGAGCTAAAAAAGAGATGGTTGAAGCAAATTTACGTTTAGTTATCTCTATTGCGAAAAAATATACTAATCGCGGCTTACAATTCTTAGATCTTATCCAAGAAGGTAATATTGGTTTGATGAAAGCTGTGGATAAGTTTGAGTATCGCCGTGGCTATAAATTTTCAACTTATGCAACATGGTGGATAAGACAGGCTATTACGCGTTCAATCGCAGATCAAGCTAGAACTATTCGTATCCCAGTACATATGATTGAAACGATTAATAAATTAAATCGTATTTCGCGTCAAATGCTACAGGAAATTGGTCGAGAACCGACGCCTGAAGAGTTGTCTGAACGTATGCAAATGCCAGAAGACAAAATTCGAAAAGTACTTAAGATTGCTAAAGAACCAATTTCAATGGAAACACCTGTTGGGGATGATGAGGATTCACATTTAGGTGATTTTATTGAAGATACAGCACTTGAGCAACCATTAGATGCAGCAACATCAGAAAGTTTACGTAATGCAACTCGTGATATTTTATCTGGTTTAACACCTCGAGAAGCGAAAGTACTACGTATGCGATTCGGCATTGATATGAATACCGATCATACATTAGAGGAAGTTGGTAAACAGTTTGATGTAACACGTGAACGTATTCGTCAAATTGAAGCTAAAGCTTTGCGTAAATTGCGTCATCCAAGCCGTTCCGATGTGTTGCGTAGCTTTTTAGAATAAATTTTATCTTCCTTGTATATCGCCACTTTTGTGGCGATTTTTTTATTCTTGTTAATCAAAGATACTAAAAATGATGAATATATTTCAGCGTTTTAAAATTGATTCATTCTTATTGATTCTAATTTGTGTTGTGATTACAGCTAGCTTTTTTCCTTGTGAAGGACAGGCTAAAACAGTTTTTGAATGCCTTACCACTTTTGCTATTGGCTTGTTATTTTTTATGCATGGTGCAAAACTTTCTTTTCAAGCAATTGTCTCTGGTATAAAAAATTGGCGATTACATTTGTTAATATTTACAACTACATTTGTAATATTCCCTATTTTAGGCGTGATGATGCAGTTACTAGTGCCCACTTTTTTATCACATGATATTTATTTAGGGTTTGTTTATCTTTGTGTTTTACCAGCAACTGTGCAATCAGCAATAGCATTTACTTCAATAGCTAAAGGTAATGTGGCAGCTGCTATTTGCAGTGCCTCAGCATCAACATTATTGGGCGTGTTTATTACCCCGATTTTAGTAGGATTGTTAATACACACTCAAACTTCGGCGTCAATGAACATAATTGATGCAATTATCTCTATTATGCTGAAATTAATGTTGCCTTTTGTTGCTGGGCATTTATCTAGACGTTTTATTGGTAAATGGATAGATAAATATAAAAATATTATTTCTAAAACAGATCGTTTGTCGATTTTATTAGTGGTTTATGTCGCTTTTAGTGATGCGGTTGTTAATGGTATATGGTCGCAAGTTGGTTTTTTATCTTTGTTAAATATTATATTTTTCTCAATTATTCTTTTAGTAATAGTTTTAATTATTACCACTTATAGCGCAAGATTTTTTGATTTTAATAAAGAAGATGAGATTACAATTGTATTTTGTGGTTCAAAAAAGAGCTTAGCAAGTGGTATTCCAATGGCGAGTGTTATCTTCCCCATGTCGATGATGGGTATTTTGATCTTACCTTTAATGATCTTTCATCAAATTCAATTAATGATTTGTGCTTTTTTGGCTGCTCGTTATGCTAAACGAAAAATGTAAAAATTGTTTTGCTCATTAGACTATTCTCAAGGATAATAGAAACGCTATTAACAACAGAAAGATATATTATGTTTCATCTATTTGCAGATTTAGAATTCTCAACCATTATATTATTAGTCTTAGCTTTACTTTTTGTACTCTTTTATGAGGCTATTAATGGATTTCATGATACTGCTAATGCTGTTGCCACTGTTATTTATACAAGGGCATTGAAAGAACAACTTGCAGTTTTTATGGCCGGAGTATTTAATTTTTTTGGCGTACTACTTGGTGGACTTAGTGTGGCTTATGCCATTGTGCATTTGTTACCAACTGATTTATTACTTAATGTAAGCTCTGCTCATGGGCTTGCTATGGTATTTTCTATTTTATTTGCAGCAATCATTTGGAATTTAGGTACTTGGTTTGTTGGTATTCCTGCATCAAGCTCACATACATTAATTGGTTCTATTATTGGAGTAGCACTTGCAAATGCATTGGTTATGGATACATCAATTATTGATGCACTTAATATTCCTAAGATGATTCATATCTTTTTATCCTTGATTGTTTCTCCTGTTGTAGGTCTTGTGATTGCAGGCTTGATGATCTTTCTATTGCGGAAGTATTGGACTCGTAAAAGCCAAAGTAAAAAAAGTAGCAAAAAAAGAGAACGTATTTTCATGACTCCAGAGCAGCGAGAGAAACTTTATGGTAAGAAAAAACCACCTTTTTGGATCAGGATAATGCTTATTATCTCAGCTGCAGGTGTGAGCTTTTCTCATGGTGCTAATGATGGTCAAAAAGGTATTGGTTTATTAATGTTAGTATTAATGGGCATCGCTCCTGCGGGTTTTATTGTTAATATGAATGCGTCTACCTATGATATTACTAATACTCGTAATGCTATTGATAATATTCAAGAGTATTTTATTACTCACAATGATGATCTAACTACAATAATAGGTAAGCAACCAGCATTAGATACAAGTATTCTAGAAGGCGATTTGAATAAGTATCATTGTGATTATTCACATTCATTTATAACACTGAGTATTGCTCATAATTTATTTAATAAAATGAATAATTATGAATCACTCACCGTTGAACAACGTTCACAAGCTAGACGCATATTATTATGTTTATCGGATACTGTTTCGCATGTAGCTAAACAAGCTAGCGTGACAACAGAGGAAAAACAATATTTGAAATCTTTGAATAACGATTTACTTAAAACTGTTGAATATGCGCCGATTTGGATCATTATTTCGGTAGCTTCAGCGCTAGCAATTGGAACAATGATAGGATGGCGTCGTGTAGCTATTACTATTGGTGAAAAAATTGGTAAAAAAGGGATGACTTATGCACAGGGAGTATCGGCACAAATTACTACCGCTTTATCAATTGGGATTGCAAGTTATACTGGTATGCCAGTATCAACAACTCAAGTACTTTCTTCATCAGTTGCCGGAACAATGATTGTTGATGGTGGTGGCGTTCAAAGTAAAACTATTAAAAATATTGCATTAACTTGGATTTTAACACTTCCAATTTCAATTTTGTTATCTGGGGCACTTTTTTGGCTTGCTCAAAAATTGATTTAGTAGTAAAAAGATAATATCACTTTTGAAGTTTTGTCTGACCGTTAAATTGGAAGGAGTAATGTATTATGGCTTATAAACACATCTTAGTTGCAGTGGATTTATCACCAGAAAGTGAACTACTTGTCGAAAAAGCAGTTTCTATGGCCAGACCATATAATGCTCAAATATCATTGATTCATGTTGGTATTAATTATTCAGATCTTTACACAGGTTTGGTTGATATCAATATGAATGATATGAAAGACCGAATTACTGAAGATACACATCTTGCATTAAATAAATTAGTGGATGGCGCTGGCTATCCTATCTCCCATACGCTTTCAGGTAACGGTGAATTTGGTCAAGTATTAATTGAAGCTATTCATGAGTATAACATTGATCTAGTTGTGTGTGGTCATCACCAAGATTTCTGGAGTAAATTAATGTCTTCTGCCCGTCAACTTATCAATAATACTCATATCGATACTTTGATTGTTCCATTAAAAGATGAAGAGCCAGTGGAAGGACCTGCTAAATGAAGTATTAAATACCAGCCCGCTTAATTAGCGGGTTTTTTGTAACTATTTTATAAGGTTGTAGAAAAATTCAGTAAATTATGTACTTTAATATATTTTATTTGATGCTTTCTTTTTTATGTATATTGTAGTTTATGATAATACATCCAAATTGTTATTTAGCCGATAAGGAGATTTTATATGAATATCGCTTTAGTTACAGGCGCATCCTCTGGATTTGGGAAGGCGATTTGCCGTAAGCTTATAGTAGATGGTTATAAAGTTGTAGGTATAGCTAGACGTGCAGATAAACTACAAAAACTTGCAGGTGAATTAGGCGCTAATTTCTTTTCATTACCATTAGATATAACTAAAAAAGATGCAGTAAACACTATCTTATTGCAACTACCAAATGAATTTAAGACAATAGATATTTTAATAAATAATGCAGGTTTAGCATTAGGTTTAGAGCCTGCTTATGAAGCAGATTATAACGACTGGGAAACAATGATTGAAACTAATATTATTGGGCTAGTAAATTTAACTCGACAAATTTTACCCGAGATGGTTGAGCGCAATTTTGGTTATATTATTAATCTTGGTTCTGTAGCTGGTACTTATGCTTATAAAGGCGGAAATGTTTATGGTGCATCTAAAGCTTTTGTTAAACAATTTAGTGCTAATTTACGTGCTGATTTATTAGGTACAAAAATAAGAGTAACTAATATTGAACCAGGCTTATGTGGAGGTACAGAATTTTCAAATGTACGATTCCATGGTGATGATAAGCAAGCTGCTGCTATATATAAAGATGTTGATTATATTACTCCAGAAGATATAGCCAATACTGTTTCATGGTTAGTCAATACGCCAGCACATTTCAATGTTAATTCAATTGAAATAATGCCAGTAGCACAAGCTTCAGCTGGGTTATCCATTTATAAAGAAATAAAGTAATCATAGGACATAATCGGTATTGAGTTATGAGCGCCGATTTTATTCAAAATTAAAATTACATTTGGCAAATAAAATGCACTTGCACTTCTGTTAATGGATTGATATTCTTTTATCTTATAATTTTTGATTGAGGTTCACTGCAATGACATTTTCAGAAGTAACGAAAACATTTGCGACAAGTTTGCCAGGTACTGATAGTTATGTAAAGCTAAGAAAGGCAATGAGAGCATTAATTCAAGAAGATCCAAAAAATGCGTCGGTTTATTTTTTGATTTTTGGATTTGCTCGTACATATGTTATGTTATATGAAGATCAAGAAGTATCACCACAATTTGCCGAAGATAATCAAAAATTAATGTCATCGTATCTTAATATTTTAGATGAAGCATTAAAAAAACAAGATGAAAAATGCATATATCAGGCATTGAATAAAGTTGTTAATGAATACGAAAATAGCAAAAAGGTTTTTTAAAATTACAGCCTGACATGAAAATGTCGGGCTGTTTTGTTTTTAGTTTAATTAAATATTTCTTAGGAAAAATCATGATAATTTTAGTTAATATGACAGGAATTATTGGCACCTTAGGTACTATTACGTAATCTAGGGCGGGTTGATTTTTTCAATAAATATTAAAAAACCCGCCTCCTAAAGGCGGGTTTTTATTTTGCATGGAAATAAAGTAGTCAACCTGTGAAAAAAATTAAAAATAGAATTATCAGACTACAAGATTTTTAATACCTATAAATAAGTTCTAAAAACCATAATTATATATAGTAATGGGCATAAACTAAGATAATAAGTAAGGTGTGATATGAAAGTTTTAAAATTTGGAGGAACATCTGTTGCTAACGCAGAACGCTTTTTGCGAGTTGCAGAAATTATTGAAAATAATGCTAAACAAGAGCAAACCGCTACTGTTTTATCGGCACCTGCTAAAATTACCAACCATTTAGTAGCCATGGTTGAAAAAACGGTTGCTGGGCAAGATATCAAAAGTAACATTTATGATGCTGAAAAGATATTTGCAGATTTATTAGCAGGTCTTGCAAAAGCTCAACCTAATTTTGCTTATGAAGAGATGAAGCATTTTGCTCTTAATGAATTAAATCATGTTAACCAATTACTTGAAGGTATTCGTTTACTCGGTCAATGTCCTGATAGTATCAATGCATCAATTATTTGTCGTGGAGAAAAGCTATCAATTGCTATTATGCAAGAACTTCTCAAAGCAAGAGGCCATACGATCACGGTAATAGATCCTGTTGCTATGCTTATTGCAGAAGGTGATTATTTAGAATCGACTGTTGATATACCTGAATCGACTCATCGAATTGCTGAAATGCACATTCCACAAGACAATTTTATTCTAATGCCTGGTTTTACTGCCGGTAATGAAAAAGGTGAATTAGTTGTGCTTGGACGAAATGGTTCTGATTATTCTGCTGCCGTATTAGCAGCTTGTTTAAGAGCAAATAGCTGTGAAATATGGACCGATGTTGATGGAGTTTATACTTGTGATCCCCGTATTGTACCAGATGCCAAATTACTAAAAACAATGTCTTATCAAGAGGCGATGGAACTTTCATATTTTGGAGCAAAAGTGCTTCATCCAAGAACTATTTTACCTATTGCCCAATTTCAGATTCCTTGTTTAATCAAAAATACAAATAATCCTGATGCGCCAGGCACATTAATTGGTGCTAATATTGTTGACTCAACCACACCTGTGAAAGGTATTACCAATTTAAATAACATGGCAATGATCAATGTTTCAGGTCCTGGATTAAAAGGTATGGTTGGTATGTCGGCACGTGTTTTTTCTGCGATGTCTTATGCTGGCATTTCAGTTGTACTTATTACTCAATCATCATCTGAATACAGCATTAGTTTTTGTGTGCCACAAACAGAACTTTATCGTGCAGAAGAAGCTTTAAGTGATGAATTTTTCTTAGAATTAAAAGATGGATTACTTGAACCGATCGAGGTGATTGAAAGGCTTGCTATTATCTCTGTAGTAGGTGATGGCATGCGTACCTTACGTGGTTTATCAGCTAATTTCTTTACAGCATTAGCCAGAGCTAATATTAATATTGTTGCTATAGCACAAGGTTCATCTGAGCGCTCAATTTCAGTTGTAGTTGATAATGATGTTGCTGTAATGGGCGTTCGTGTTGCGCATCAGATGTTATTTGGTACTGATAAAATGCTTGATGTCTTTGTTATTGGTGTTGGTGGGGTTGGTGGTGCGCTTGTCGACCAAATCGGACGTCAACAGAAATGGCTTAAAAACAAACAGATTGATTTGCGAGTATGTGGTTTGTTTAACTCTAAACACAGCATAACCAATAGAGACGGTATTGATCTTAGTAATTGGCGTGATCAAATCAAACAGAGTGATACTAAATATTCATTAGATAGTATTATTGAGTTTGCCAAATCTAATCGATTACTTAATCCGATTCTCGTTGATTGTACTTCTAGTTGCGAAGTATCTGACAAATACGCAGATTTTTTAGCTAATGGCTTTCATGTCGTTACACCAAATAAAAAAGCAAATACTAGCTCAATGGCCTACTATTTACGCTTACGCCAAGAAGCAGCAAAAAGTAAGCGTAAATTCCAATATGATACTAATGTAGGGGCTGGGTTACCGGTAATTGAAAATCTTCAAAATCTACTTAATGCAGGTGATGAGTTAATCAAGTTTTCGGGAATTCTATCTGGATCGCTTTCTTTTATATTTGGTAAACTTGACGAAGGCATGTCACTGTCTGAAGCAACTAAACTGGCTAAAGAGAAAGGTTTTACTGAACCAGATCCTCGAGATGATCTATCTGGAACCGATGTAGCTAGAAAGTTACTTATTTTAGCTAGAGAATCAGGTTTACAATTAGAATTGGATCAAATCAATGTCGAATCCGTATTACCTCCTGAATATGCACAAGGTAGCATTGATGATTTCATGGCTAAATTACCGCAGTTAGATGCACAGTTTAAAGCAAAATCTGAACAAGCAGCAAAAGAAGGTAAAGTTCTACGTTATGTGGGTAGCATAGAAAACCATCAATGCAGTGTTAGAATTGAAGCTGTCGATAGCGAAGATCCTCTTTATAAAGTCAAAAATGGCGAAAATGCCTTAGCTTTTTATACTCGTTATTATCAACCTATTCCTCTTGTATTACGTGGTTATGGTGCTGGTAATGATGTTACTGCAGCAGGTGTTTTTGCTGATATTTTACGTACAACATCAGGTAAAATCGGAGGTTAAATGACTCATAAATCTTTAACTGTTTATGCGCCTGCATCAATGGCCAATATTAGTGTTGGTTTTGATATATTAGGCGCTGCAATTAGCCCGATTAATGGTACTATGCTTGGTGACTGTATTACAGTTAAATCTGCTAACGAATTTTCCCTTACTAGCAAAGGTCAATTTGTCAAAAAGCTACCACGTGATCCAAAATGTAATATTGTATTTCAATGTTGGCAGCGATTTTGTCAAGCAATGGGTAAAACTTTACCTGTTAGTATGACTCTTGAAAAAAATATGCCAATTGGCTCTGGTTTAGGTTCAAGTGCGTGCTCAGTAGTTGGTGCATTGGTTGCATTAAATGAGTTTTTTGATAAACCTTTTAATGAATTTGAAATGTTATCCATGATGGGAGAACTTGAAGGTCGTATTTCGGGCAGTGTGCATTATGATAATGTTGCGCCATGCTATTTAGGTGGGATGCAACTTATTCTTAATGAGATGGGTATTATTAGTGAGTCAATTCCGCATTTTGATGATTGGTATTGGGTGATGGCTTATCCAGGTATAAAGGTATCAACGGCTGAAGCACGTGCAATTTTACCTGCTCAATATCAAAGGTCTGATTGTGTATCGCATGGTCGCTATGTGGGGGGATTTTTGCATGCTTGTTATACCAAACAACCTAAGCTGGCTGCCACAATGCTTTTTGATAATATTGCTGAGCCTTATCGTAAACAATTATTACCTAATTTTGATGAAACTCAAAAACGGGTTAAGCAACTTGGTGCTTTGTCATCGGGTATTTCAGGTTCAGGGCCAACAATGTTTGTGATTGCAGATAAACTTGAAACAGCTCAGCAAATTGAATTATTACTTAAAAAATATTATTTGCAAAATGATGAAGGTTTTACTCATATTTGTAAAATTGATACTCAAGGAACAAGAGTTATTTAATGTTTACTATAAAAAGTAGAGTTAAATATAACAAAAATGCCAATTATTATTGAACAAGTTGATATTACGAAGAGTGAAATATTACAGCATAAAGATAACCGGAAAATATTATGAAATTATATAACTTAAAAGATCATTCCCAGCAAGTTAGCTTTGCACAAGCAGTTCAACAAGGATTAGGAAGAGGACAAGGTTTATTCTTTCCTCAAGAATTACCTAAATTTTCATTAGCTGAAATTGAGTCGTTATTAAAACTTGATTTTATTACTCGAAGTGCCAAGATCTTATCTGCTTTTATTGGTGATGAGATTAATCATGATGATATGCATAGACTTGTTAAAAATGCATTTCAATTCCCTGCTCCAGTAACTTCTGTAGAAGCAGATATTGGTTCATTAGAGCTATATCATGGACCAACATTGGCATTTAAAGATTTTGGTGGACGCTTTATGGCGCAAGCGTTAGTGCAAGTTGCCGCTGACAAAAAAATTACTATTTTGACTGCTACTTCTGGTGATACTGGTGCGGCTGTTGCTCATGCGTTTTATCATTTACCAAATATTCGCGTCGTGATTTTATATCCAGAAGGTAAAATTAGTCCATTACAAGAAAAGTTATTTTGTACTTTGGGTGATAATATACATACAATTGCTATTCAAAGTGACTTTGATGCGTGTCAAGCCTTAGTTAAAAAGGCATTTGATGATGACGATTTGAAAAAAACAATAGGTTTAAACTCCGCTAACTCAATTAATATTAGCCGATTATTAGCACAAATCTGTTACTATTTTGAAGCTTTTGCACAACTCACATCAACCCAACGTGAACAGCTGGTTATTTCTGTACCGAGTGGCAATTTTGGTGACTTAACAGCTGGTCTACTTGCGAAAACGATGGGATTACCTATTAAACGCTTTATTGCCGCAACGAATGCCAATGATACAGTACCTCGTTATTTAGAAACCGGTAAATGGGAACCTCACACAACCATTGCAACATTATCGAATGCAATGGATGTAAGCCAACCAAATAACTGGCCACGTATCGAAGAGATTTATAAGCGTGAGGGATGGGATCTTAAATCACTCGGTCATGCTACTGTTTCGGATGAAGTTGCTAAGCAAACTGTTTGTGAACTTGATCAAAAAGGTTACTTATCTGAACCTCATGGTGCAATTGCTTATCGAGCACTGCGTGATCAGTTACAAGAGGGTGAATATGGACTATTTTTAGGTACGGCACATCCTGCTAAATTTAAAGAAGTGGTTGAAGATATTTTAGGTAAATCAGTTCCATTGCCTAAAGAGTTAGCGGAAAGAGCAGATATGACATTACTTTCCCATAATATGCCTAATGATTTTGTTAAATTGCGTGATTTTTTAATTAACTTAAATTGGTAAATTTTTCCGTCGCCAAATTGGCGCGGAACTTTTCCATTAATGATAATAACCTCTATTTGTTTATATTCATTAATTAGCTAATTTTACTTTCAAAGCCTCGCCATATTTATTTCCAACGCTCAAATTTACTTATACATGTCTATCTAAAAATAGAAGATATTAACCAAACTTGTTTAAATTATAAATTTCAGCTATTGTAATCCTAATTATGCCATTATAAGGATGTTGTTATGTACTGTCCGTTTTGTAATGCAGATGATACAAAGGTGATCGATTCACGTCTTGTTGGTGAGGGATATCAAGTTCGTCGTCGCCGCCAATGTGTCGAGTGCAATGAGCGTTTTACTACATTTGAAATTGCTGAATTAATTATGCCTAATGTAATTAAAAGTAATAAAGTTCGAGAGCCATTTAATGAAGCTAAATTACGTAATGGTATCAAAAGAGCTCTTGAAAAACGTCCAGTGAGTTTTGATGATATAGAAGATGCGATTACACGTATAAAATCTAAACTAAGAGCAACAGGTGAACGTGAAGTTCCAGCAAAATTAATTGGTGATTATGTGATTGAAGAACTTAAAAGCCTAGATAAAATAGCTTATATTCGCTTTGCTTCGGTTTATTTTAGTTTTGATGATATCGAACAATTTAGTAATGAAATTGCTAAGTTACAACAGAAATAATTTTCCAGATGATGACAAGCAATAACGATAATTTTTATATGCAGCAAGCAATTGAGCTAGCTAAGCTTGGTCGTTTTACAACATCGCCTAACCCTAATGTTGGTTGCGTTATTGTAAAAGACAATGAAATTATTGGAAAGGGTTACCATCAAAAAGCAGGGGAATCTCATGCTGAGGTTTACGCACTGCAAATGGCGGGTGATAATGCTCAAGGCGCAACAGCATATGTAACATTAGAACCATGTAGCCATTTTGGTCGAACTCCACCTTGTGCCGATGCCTTAATTAAATCACAAATCAAACGTGTTGTTATTGCGATGCAAGATCCTAATCCAGATGTTTCTGGTAATGGTATTAATCGATTACGAGATGCGGGAATAGAGGTTGTGGTTGGAGTATTAGCTGATCAAGCTGAATCACTCAATAAAGGTTTTTTAAAACGAATGCGAACTGGGTTACCATATGTACAACTTAAGCTTGCTACTTCTCTAGACGGCAAAGTTGCAATGGCATCGGGGGAAAGCAAATGGATCACATCAACTTTGGCAAGACAGGATGTGCAACAGTTTAGAGCACAGGCAAGTTGTATCTTAAGTACTCGCATGACGGTGCAAACCGATAATGCTAGCTTAACGGTCAGGCATGCCGAATTACCTAATGATATAAAACAAGTTTATCTTGCTGAAAATATTCGACAACCAATACGCATTATTATTGATAGTCAAAATCAACTAACAGGTGATGAAAGACTTTTTAAGCAATTAGGTGAAATATGGTTGGTGCGGAAGCAAGCTATTCCAATCAATAAGCCTAACATTCAATTAATAACTGAATCTTCTCCAAAAAATAATATTGATTTAGTGAATTTACTGACAATGTTAGGTCAAAAAGGGATGAATTCTGTTTGGGTTGAAGCAGGTGCTCACCTAGCGGGAGCATTGATAGAACAAAATTTAGTGGATGAACTGATTATTTATTATGCACCTAAATTACTTGGTCATAATGCATTGGATATGTGTATGCTTCCTAATCTACAAAAGCTCTCATTAGCCCCCCAATTTAAGTTTGAATCAATTAAAATGATTGGTGAAGATTTGCGCGTTATTTTAAAAAGAATATGATTACTGTAGCAAGTTCTCTTATTAAGCTATAAATAAAAGTGCAAATGTCAATTAGTATTGAATAAAATATAAAATAGATCTTATGAATTAGAATGTTATCTCATCGTGAGATAATTAATATCAATTACTTTGCAATATTTTAATAACTTTTTAATATTTTTGATTATTTTAATGTGATCAAGGATATCTTTGGTGATTACGGTATGCTGTGATTGTTGTAAAATATTTAAATACTCATTAGTTTTTGCTGCTATATCAATAATAAAACAAGCAATATTATTACCTTGATCACGATAAATTTTTTGATTAAATCATCTTCATGCCATTTAACACTAATATCGTAATGGTGACTATATTTAAAACCTTATTTGATAAGGTAATATTTTACTCATATGGAAAATTGGAACCATTAATCATTATCAATCTTACTTTTGCATTAATTTTGTTAGCAGTATTATTATACTTTTTGTTGCTGCGTAACTATAAGAACTAAATATACCTAGCTAGAATAACATAGACTTGTAATTTAATTGACGTTTCGAAAGTGAAATTACTGTGAGAAAGATCACAAAAATATACTTTAGTTCTGAAAGTAGAAAATAATTTAAAATTAAAAAATAGCCTTTTAGATGCTAGCTAGTAAACTAGAAACCTTTTGTGCAACGAGTTATACCTAAATTACGTTTAATTATGAAAGTGATTTCTTGTTGACCACTTGTATGATAAATTTTATCATCATTATTCTTAACATATTATTTGTAATATAGGAAATAACAATTGACTAGAGTGTCTTCAGCCCTATTAAAACGTAGATTAGATATTGCGGAAATTATACGAAAAAAAGGTGAAGTAAAAGTAGAAGAGCTATCATACATGCTTAAAGTTTCAACCGTAACTATTCGTCAAGATTTAACCTACTTAGAACAACAAGGGTATTTAAAACGTTTTTTTGGTGGGGCAATTTATTTATCATCTGAAGTATCTTCAAATAAAGCTAGTGCTTTAGGGGCTAATGATTTGCCTCAAATAGATGATAGTTGTGATATTGATTTAGTTAAAAACTGTTTAAGTTATATTAATGATGGTGATACTATTTTTTTAAGTCATGGGCGATTGACAAGAAAACTCATTCCTTATTTACATAGTAAAAAATCATTAACACTGATTATGAATGATATCAATAATGCCCAATTGGCTAATGAATTCACCGATTCAAATATCATTCTTGTTGGCGGACTATTACTTGAAAGTAATATTTTGCAAACTGATATTATTGGTGTTATTTTGCAGAATTATCCAGTTACACATTTCATTATAGAATTAATTGCAATTAATAGTGATAATAACTTAATAATTGAAGATATTGAACAAATTAATGCATATCAGCAAGTAGCAAAAAAAGCGAGTCATCTCATTGGTATTTTACCGCAACGAATTGTTTATAACGATCAGCATTGTATTGGAAAATTGAAAAATATCGATGTCTTGATTTTATCAAAACCAGCAGTAACTGAATATCATCAGCAATTATTGGATTCAAATTTTAAGCAACTTTTTGCAAATAAATTTAGTGTGACTTATCAAAATGCATTGGAGGCATAATATGGGATTTAAAATTTGTACTATTGGAGAACTATTAGTTGAGTTTTTAGCAAAAAAAAAGCATCAACGATTTGATCAAGCAGGCGAGTTTATTGGTCCCTTTCCTAGTGGTGCTCCAGCGATATTTGCTGATCAAGTTGCAAAATTAGGTTTTCCTGTTATTTTTTTTAGCTGCGTTGGTAAAGATACCTTTGGTAAAATGTGTGTTACTCGGTTAAAAAAAGATGGTGTAATTATTGATGGCATAACATCTCATAGTAAAGCTAATACAGGAAGTGCTTTTGTTTCTTATAAAGAATCTAATGAAAGAGATTTTATTTTTAACATACCTAATAGTGCTTGTGGTCTACTTTCATTTAATCTTATCAATGAAAATTTATTAAAAGATTGCACACATTTGCATATTATAGGATCATCGCTGTATTCATTTCGAGCAATTGATGCAGTACGCAAAGCCTTAAACATTATAAAGCAAAAAGGAGGAACTATTTCATTTGATCCCAATTTACGTAAAGAGATGTTTAATATTCAAGAAATGGAACAATCTTTTGGATATATTATAGAATATACAGATATATTTTTGCTAAGTGAAAGTGAAATAAGTTATTTTGCATACAATAATCATGAGACAGAACAAGAAACAGCAATTAATTTATTACAAAAAGGAATTAAGCATATTGTTGTAAAATGTGGTAATAAAGGTGCTAATTATTACGGTTATGATGAAAAAAATAAAATTAAAATTATGCATATAGATGGTTTTAAAACTCAATCTATTGATCCAACTGGAGCGGGTAATTGTTTTGCAGCTACATTTGTAAGTTTAATGTTAGCAGGATTTTCTATTGAAAAGGCATTACAATATGCTAATGCTAGTAGTGCATTAGCGGTATCCCAAAAAGGACCTATGGAGGGTACATCAACATTAATTGAATTAGAACAATTTATCTCCAATTCCAAAGCAAATTAAAAATTGTAAGTTTATTTTATACAAAATAAACAGCAAAAAAGTCCCAATAACAAAGTTATTGGGAAAACATAAGGAATAGGAAAACAATGAAATAAATGCATTGTCAGATATATTATGTACAATTTTTTAGTAAAAGTATGTAATTAAATGTTAATAAATTATTAAATATTTAGATTGTATTATGTTAATTTATTGTAAACACATCATTGAATGAACAATTTGTTTCTCTATAAAAAAATTTCTAATAGCGAATTTAGAAATAGTTTACCATGCTCAGTTATTTGCCAACTTTGTTTATCTTCAACAAGATAATTTTTTTCAATAGCTGATGAAATTTGCTTATCAATAGTATGTAAATGTAAAAAAGTGCGTTGCTCAAATTCATATTTTGGCGTTGGCTCTAATAATCTAAAGCGATTCATAAAAAATTCAAATGGTAATTCTTCTTTAGGTATAGTGTAGGATTTATCTAAATAATGTCCTTTTAAATACCCTTTTGGATGACGAGTTTTTACTGTCCTAATTATTTGCCCATTCGTTTGTGTTATTTTTCCATGTGAACCACACCCAATACCTAAATAATCGCCAAAACGCCAGTAATTTAAATTATGTTGACACCAAGAACCTGCTTTTGCATAAGCCGAGGTTTCATACTGTTGGTAGCCATGTTGTATTAAAAGTTGATGACCTTGTTGATAAATTTCCCATAATTTATCATCATCCGGTAGAATAGGTGGTTTAGAGCCAAAAAGGGTATTGGGTTCAATAGTTAATTGATACCAAGATAAGTGTGGCGGGGCAATATCAATGGCCTGCTTTAAATCATAAAGTGCATCATTTAGTTCTTGATTTGGAAGCCCATGCATTAAATCTAAATTAAAGCTACGCAAATTTAATCTATGGGCTAGTTTACCTGCATTTATCGCTTCTAAAGGGGTATGAATGCGCCCTAAGCTAGAAAGCTTATCTGGTTGAAAACTTTGTACGCCAATTGATATTCGATTTACTCCTGCTTGTTGATATCCTATGACTCTTTCAATATCAACCGAATTTGGGTTTGCTTCAAGAGTAATTTCAGCATCATTATCTATCTGAATAATTTTATTTACTCTTGCTAACAAGTAATCAATTAATTCAGCCGAAAATAAACTTGGCGTACCTCCACCAATAAAAATAGAATGAATGACACGATCGGTACAAAGCTTTGCATCGTGTTTTAAATCTTCAATCAAATGATCTATGTAAGAACTATATTCAGGTGTTTTTTTTATGGTATGAGAATTAAAATCACAATAAGGGCATTTTTGTATACACCACGGCATATGAATATATAAACTAAGGGGAATTTTATACTGAAACATTTGCCGATCCTAAAACTTATAAATATAGCTAGTTTATTCTATTATACAAATATAACGTTATATTAACTCAATTTATAAAAAAAAGCTTATTTAATCTATTTGGTGTTTTTAAATTTTGTGTTAAAAACGTACAATGAATATTAATTTTTCGATATTAATTATCGAGAAAACTTATTTCAAGTAGGAGAAATTATGAGTATTTCAAAAGACATTTTGGATAGTAGTTTGTCAGGTTATTTAATAAGCTCTTCGGTTATTCAGTCTAATTTCAATGAATTACCAATTCTGATAATTAAACATAAAACTTGTACCGCAGCTATTTCACTACAAGGTGCTCATTTATTATTTTGGCAGCCATCAATAGAATTAACACCGGTGATTTGGATAAGCGAAAAAAACTTTTTCAAAAAAGGCAAAGCTATCCGTGGCGGTATCCCAATTTGTTGGCCTTGGTTTGGGCAACTAGGAAATCCTTCACATGGTTTTGCGCGTATTGTTGACTGGACTTTAGAATCTTGCCAAGAAAATGATAATGGAGTTGATCTAATTTTATCACTGACTAATAATCAACAAACTTCGTCTTTTTTTTCAAAACCTTTCAATATTTCATTAAATCTTCATTTGGGGAACACTTGTGAAGTTGGATTGAGTTGTATGGGAGACTTTGAAGCAACTAGCGCATTACATACCTATTTTGGTATAGATAACATTGACCATGTCGTAGTCAAAGGATTAGGTAAATATTATCAAGACCATTTATCAGTTGAAAATAAGCCTAGGACTGTTGGAGAATTAACTTTTAATCAAGAGGTAGATCGTATTTATACCTGTGCTGATAAGCAAATAATTATCACTGATGGGAATCGAACAATTCAGCTAACTAATATTAATTCTAGCGATGTGGTGACTTGGAATCCATGGTCAGAAAAAGCGAAAGCAATGGAAGATTTTGGTGATGATGAATATAAATCAATGGTTTGTGTTGAAACAGCATGTATTAATAAATTATTAACATTATCTTCAACACATAAAACAACCTATGGTTTAAAATTAGAATTGCTATAATCCCATGTATTCAATAATTATATACGTAATCAATAGACTTTGTATCTATAATGAGTGGATTAATTGATTGCGTTTACAAACATAACGCATTATAATCCTCTAGCTTTTTAAAGCACCAATTTGATAGCCAACTACTGGGTCGCCTGTGATTGGTTTTTTGTTTAAACAAATAAGAGAAATAAACATGTTTACATTAAAAGCAGAAGTTAGAAAAGTGCATGGTAAGGGTGCGAGCCGCCGCCTGCGTCACGCTGGTCAATTCCCAGCCATAATTTATGGTGGAGCTGAGGCAGCGATCTCTGTCGTGTTGGATCATAACAGAGTTTTTAATATGCAAGAAAAACCAGAATTTTATTCTGAAGTTTTAACGATTGAAGTTGATGGCAAAGCGGTTAAAGTTAAAGTACAAGCAGTTCAACGTCATCCATTCAAGCCAAAATTAGTTCATATGGACTTTGTGCGCGTATAATTTTATTGTTTAATATAATAAACAAAACTTAAGCAAAAGGTCACCACAATTGGTGACCTTTTGCTTTTCTGTTTTAAAATAAATAAAGGCAAACGCCTATTATTATGATTTATTGAATTAATTGGGTATACACTGACTGTCTAACATAATAAAATAAATCATATTTATATCATTTTAGGAGAAAACCATGTCTGATATCCCGCCTTGCGATTTAGTTATTTTTGGTGCTAAAGGGGATTTGACAAGACGTAAATTATTGCCGTCTTTATATCAATTAGAAAAGTATGGAAAACTACCTGAACAGACAAAAATATTAGGTGTTGGTCGAGCTGATTGGGATCATGCTGCTTATATCGAAGTGGCAAAAGAAGCATTAAACACATTCATGTTAGAACCTTTAGATGAAAATATTTGGAAAAGGTTTAGTCAACGGCTTAATTTTCATAAATTAGATGTTAATGATATATCCGGTTTTGAGGCTTTGAAAAATAAGCTTGATCATAAATACCCTTCTATTTTTTATTTTGCAATGCATCCAGGAGCCTTTGGAACAATTTGTAAGGGGTTAGCAAAAGCAGGATTGAATCAATTACAAAACCGTATTGTCATGGAGAAACCGCTTGGAACTGATTTACAATCTTCTCGTGAAATAAATGATTCAGTCGCTAAATTTTTTAGTGAATCTCAAGTATATCGTATTGATCACTATTTAGGGAAAGAATCTGTTTTAAACTTACTGGCTTTGCGTTTTGCTAATCCCGTTTTTGCTTCTTTTTGGGATCGTAACTCGATTGATCATGTTGAAATTACAGTTGCTGAACAAGTCGGCATTGAAGGGCGTTGGGGTTATTTTGATAAAGCTGGACAAATGCGTGATATGGTACAAAATCATCTATTGCAAATTTTAACTATGATTGCGATGTCACCACCGGCAAATCTTGAAGATGATAATTTGCGCAATGAAAAAATAGCTGTACTTAATGCACTTAGACCAATAAATAAAACTAATATTCATGAAAAAGTAGTTCGAGGTCAATATACATCCGGCTTTATAAATGGTATTAATGTACCAGGATATTTAGAGGAAGACGGTGCAAATAAAGAGAGTAATACTGAAACATTCGTCGCCATTCGTGTTGATATTGATAATTGGCGTTGGGCTGGTGTGCCATTTTATTTACGTACAGGTAAACGTTTACCAAGTAAATGTTCTGAAGTGGTGGTTTATTTTAAACCTTTACCTCTTAATCTTTTTAGTGAATCTTATCCAAAATTACCACAAAATAAGTTAACTATTCGTTTACAACCAGATGAAGGTATGGATATTGAGATTTTAAATAAGGTCCCGGGTTTGGACAGCACACATAATTTACAAACAACCAAACTAGATTTGAGTTTTAGTGAAACTTTTCATCAACATAGCGCTGATGCTTATGAACGATTATTACTTGAAGTAATGCGTGGAAGACAGGCTTTATTTGTACATCGTGATGAAGTTGAAGCTGCATGGAAATGGGTTGATTCAATTATTAATGCATGGGATTGTAAAAAAGAATTACCTAAAACTTATCAAGCAGGGACTTGGGGACCGGTGGCATCTGTTGCTTTAATTACTAAAGATGGACATTCATGGCACGAATTTTGATAAAGGAAACTTAAATATGTTTATATTAAATAAATATGCAAGTAGTCAATTATTGAATGAAGATTTAGCTTCACGCATTATCGGTGCGTTAAAACAGGCGATTGATCAAAAAGGATATGCATCTTTTGCTGTTTCTGGCGGTAAAACACCAATTCCATTATTTACAATACTTAGCCAACAAAGTTTAGAATGGAATCGTATTTTTATTACACTTGTTGATGATAGATGGGTGGATAATACGGATGATGCAAGTAATGAAAAGTTAGTCCTAACTTATTTATTACAAAATAAAGCTAAGTCAGCTAATTTTGTTGGTTTAAAAAATGATTGTGATAACCCATTTGATGGCGCTGAAATTACGGACAAAGTTTTAGATAAATTTCCGATGCCATTTGATGTTTTAATTCTAGGTATGGGCGAAGATGGGCATACTGCTTCGCTTTTTCCTGGTGCGGCTAATTTAGCTGCAGGATTAGATATGAACTCAGGTAAAAAAGTTGTTGGTATGACTCCATTAACAGCACCTCTTGATCGGATCTCCTTAACGTTACCAACAATATTAAATAGTAAAAATATTTATTTACATTTGATTGGTGGTAGCAAATTAAATGTGTTAGAACAGGCTGAAAAAGGTGATGATATTAACCAAATGCCAATTAGGACAATAATTAAGCAAAATCAAACCAATGTAACCGGATTTTGGGCTGAATCTTAAACTATTTAAGTTTGCCGACAATTGTCGGCAAATTTTCAAATTCTCTTTTCAACGATTTTTACTTATTTTTATTAATATTATCATTAACTATCGGAATACATAATCCAATTATAAATTAAGTTAGATATTCCGTTAAGAGATCATTATTTCCTATTTATTTATATCCATTTAACAATTTGAATTTTTTAACATAATAAGTTAAAGACCCTGCAATCAAATATCTACAAATTAATTAATTAAATATCTATTATTTTAGGAATTTTTGTGGTAAAAAGTGGGGTTAAGTGGTAAAACCAATAAAGATATCTATTTTTTTGATTTTTAACAATTAAAAAATAGTAAAATTTTATAAATAATGGTGTTTAAATGTTTAGTGGGGCAATTTTAGTCAATTTAGATAGTAAAGGACGGATGTCTATTCCTACTCGCTATCGTGAAAATTTGTCTGAAGGTATGGTTTGCACAATTGGTTTATATCATTCTTGTCTTACACTTTATTCTATGTTTGAATGGATGAGAATTGAACAGCAGTTGTCAACATTATCTACAATCATTGAATCTGAACGTAGGATTAAACGATTATTATTAGGTTATGCGGCAGAATGCTTTATGGACAATTCAGGACGTATCTTAATACCATCTACATTACGCACTTATGCTAAGTTAGAAAAACATATAATGTTCGTTGGCCAATCTAATAAATTTGAAATTTGGGATGAAGCAATTTGGTATCAGCAAATTAGTGAAGATATTGCTGCACTACCAGTAGATATTGAAAACTTATCTGATAATTTAAAAAATTTAACAATTTAAAAAGAGTAAAAGTTTGATGGATTATCAACATACAACAGTATTATTAAATGAAGCAATAACAGCATTAAATATAAAAAAAGACGGTATTTATATTGATGGTACTTTTGGGCGAGGTGGACATTCGAAATTAATACTTCAGCAACTTGGTCCAAAAGGAAAATTAATCGCTATAGATCGCGATGATCGTGCTCAAAAAGTTGCTTTAAATATAAATGATTCTCGATTTACTTTTATACATGGTGAGTTTTCAAATGTTTATCAGTATGCTGATGAGCAAGGCTTATTAGGCAAAATTGATGGATTTTTGTTGGATCTTGGTGTGTCTTCACCACAGTTAGATAATCCTGAAAGAGGGTTTTCTTTTATGCGTGATGGGCCACTTGATATGCGGATGAATAATCACAAAGGAATGACGGCAAGCGAATGGCTGCTAAATAGCAGTGAAGACGATATAGCATGGGTGCTGAGAACATTTGGTGAGGAAAAATTTGCTAAACGCATTGCACGAGCCATTGTAGAGCAAAATAGAGTTTCACCTATTACGCGTACTTTAGAATTAGCTAATTTAATCGTAAAAATAATACCTAAAAAAGATAAGAATAAGCATCCTGCAACGCGTAGTTTTCAGGCTATCCGAATCTATATTAATAGTGAGTTAGAAGAAGTTGAACAAGCATTAAATAGTAGTTTGCCTTTGCTTGGAAATAATGGACGACTTGCCATAATTAGTTTTCATTCTTTAGAGGACAGAATAGTAAAACAATTTATTAATAAACAAAGCAAAGGTCCAGAATTTCCAGCTGGATTACCACTGACAGAAGAACAAATTAAGCAATATGGAACAGCGAAATTAAAATCGCTTGGTAAAATTAAGCCTAGTAGCATTGAAATCTATAATAATCCACGTTCTCGAAGCGCAATATTAAGGATAGCAGAAAGGAAAAATGAACACTAATCAATACAATGATAATTATCATGATAATACTTATGTTGGCACAGGCAGTCAAAAAAGGTCAACTAAGAGTTTATTTGGCTTGATTATTAGTGATTTTCTTACGCATCAAAAATTTTCATTATTTTTACTGGCACTTATTGTTGCTTCATCTGTTGCTGTTTTAATTACAACTCAGCAGGTTCGTAGACAGTTATTTGAACGTGAGCAACTTTTATTAGAACAAGATGTATTAGAAAGTGAATGGCGTAATTTAGTTATTGAAGAAAATGTGCTTGCCGATCCAAAACGTATTGAAAGTAAAGCTAAAAACCAATTAGGCATGTCCTATGTGGCGCAAAAAAATGAAACTGTTATTGTGATAAAGAGTAAATAATGAAACCAATAACAAAACATAAAAAAGATAGAGCTAAGAATAATAAAATTAATAAACTAAATAGTAAAAAACAGTTTTTTACGCCTAGTCGATTTTATCTTGTCTATTGTTTAATTATTTTTGCGATTATCTGCTTAATGACCAGAATGGCAATTTTGCAAATCATTGAACCAGACAAGCTTATTGCTGAAGGAAATAAACGTTCTCTTCGTCATCAAGAAATGGATGCACCAAGAGCAATGATTACTGATCGCAATGGGCGTGCATTAGCGGTAAGTGTGCCCATGTTTGATGTTTGGGCTGATCCTAAAATTGTAGTGCAAAAAGGTGGCGTGAATCCAGCAGATGCAAGGTGGCAAGGATTGGCAAAGGTTCTTAATATTCCAATGTCAATACTTGAACAAAAGCTTAATAACCCATCGATGCGTTTTGTTTATTTATCAAAACAAATAACACCGACAATATCTGGTTATTTGAAAAAATTAAAATTACCGGGAGTATCTTTTGCTAAAACGTCTAAGCGTTATTATCCAGCTGCTGAAAATATTGCCCAATTGATTGGTTTAACAGATATTGACGAGCATGGCACTGAAAAAGGATCGGAAGGTATTGAAAAAAGTTATAATAAATGGCTAATAGGAGAATCAGGACAACGTATTGTAAGGCGTGATCGGCGTGGTAATGTTATTGAAGAATTAGAACGAATAAATAGTGAAACTGCATCTGATTTAACATTAAGCATAGACGAACGCTTACAATCTTTAGTTTATAGTGAACTTACTCAAGCAGTTGAATTTAATAAAGCAGACAGTGGTACAGCAGTACTGATTGATGTTCATACAGGTGAGATTTTGGCAATGGCAACAAGCCCATCTTATAATCCTAATAATCGTTCATTAATTGATTATGCTTTATTGAGGAATCGTGCAGTGACTGATGCCTTTGAGCCAGGTTCAACAGTTAAACCTCTAGTAGTAATGGCGGCGTTAGAAAAGAAAATTGCAGATTTAAATACGGTTATTGATACGAGACCATTTTATGTAAATCGTTACGAAATTAAAGATGTCTCATATCAAAAATCACTTAATTTAGCCGGTATTTTAGAAAAATCGAGTAATGTAGGGGTAAGTAAATTAGCCTTACAGATGCAACCAGCTGACTTAGTTGAATATTATAGCCGTTTTGGATTAGGACAAACTACAGGTCTTGGATTAGGAGGTGAAGTTAGTGGATCAATTGCGGCCGATAGAACTCGAAAATGGGCAGATATTGAAAGAGCTACATTTGCATTTGGATATGGTTTGAGTGTTACCCCACTACAATTAGCCAGAGCTTATGCAACCATTGGTAGCTATGGTATTTATCGCCCTGTTTCAATAATAAAAGTAACAAAACCTGTCCAAGGTGAAAGAGTGGTACCTGAAAATATAGCTAAAAAAGTGGTTCAATTGATGGAAGCTGTTGCTGTCACTGGAGGTGGAGTTAAAGCATCTATTCCAGGATATAGTGTTGGAGTTAAAACAGGTACAGCAAAAAAGCTATCGGATGGGCGATATGTTAATCAATATTTAGCTTATACAGCAGGTATAGCTCCCGCTACAGCACCAAAATATTCGTTGGTTGTCGTTATTGATAACCCAAAAGCTGGTCAATATTATGGGGGATCTGTTTCTGCACCTGTTTTTAGCCATATCATGGGGGGGGTGTTACGAACAATGAATGTAAAACCGGATCGTCAAGTTGATGGCCAAATGATTATTTATTAATGGGTGGTAAATGATGACTATAATCACATTTAAAACATTATTCAGCTTATTAGGTGGAAATAATAACGAATGTATAGAAGATTTTCCTGTCAATTATTTACGTATTGATAGTCGTATGGTCAAAAAAAATGATGTTTTTGTTGCAATTAAAGGGAGCACTGTTGATGGAAAATCATTTATTCCACAAGCTATTCAAGCCGGAGCTGTTGCTGTATTAATCGAGGCAGATAAAAAATCAGATGATCTTCATATTGATTATATTAAAAAAGGAAAAAGAAATATTCCTCAAGTAAAAGTGTTTCGATTATCTAACCGTATGTCTTATATAGCAAATGATTTTTACCATTCTCCTTCAAAAAAATTATCCGTTATCGGTGTGACAGGGACAAATGGAAAAACTACAGTTACGCAGCTTATAGCTCAATGTGCAACTTTACTAAATGAAAAAGTAGCACTTTTGGGAACCATTGGCAATGGTATTTATAATCAACTTGAACAGTCAGAAAATACAACAACATCAGCAATTGATGTTCAAACATTTTTGGCTGATTTTGTAAAAAAATATGTCAAAATTGTTTCTATGGAAATTTCTTCCCATGGATTAGTTATGAATCGAGTTAAAGGAATAACTTTTGCTGCAACAGTATTTACTAATTTAAGTCGTGATCATCTTGATTATCATAAAACCATGGGGAAATATGCTAAAGCAAAGTGGTCATTATTTAGTCCTGAAACAAAAGATAAGCAAGTTGTCAATTCTGGTAAATCAATTATCAATTATGATGATAAATATGGTAAGCGGTGGATTGAGAAACTTTCACAAGTCACTGCTGTTTCATGTCAACCAAAATCGCTGAGTCATTTAAAAAATTTGAATATTCCGTATGTAGGTGTATCCATGATTGAGTATCATGATAAAGGGGCCAAGATTCATATGGAATCAAGTTGGGGTCATGCTGTTATTTATAGTCGATTATTGGGTGAGTTTAATGTATCAAATTTACTAATGTGTATAGCAACATTATTAACACTTGATTTTCCATTTTTTTCTGTAGTTAACATGGTATCTTTCCTTAAACCTATCTGTGGGCGTATGGAGGTACTACATGCCAATCATCGGCCGACCTTCATTGTTGATTATGCTCATACTCCAGATGCATTGCAAAAAGCTTTACAAGCAAGCCGCATTCATTGTAAGGGATCTTTATGGGTGATCTTTGGTTGTGGTGGTGATCGAGATTCTGGTAAAAGACCATTAATGGGTGAAATAGCGGCACAGTATGCTGATAAAATCGTCTTAACTAATGATAACCCAAGAACTGAAGATGGAATGAAAATTATTAATGACATTAAGCAAGGTTTAGCTGAGAGTAAAAACGTACAGGTTATTATTGATAGAGTTGCAGCTATTACGCAAACTTTTGCTCAAGCCAAGGCTAATGATGTGATTTTAATTGCGGGTAAAGGGCATGAAGATTATCAAATTATTGGAAAAACAAAACATTATCATTCAGATCAAGAAATAGTGAAGCAGCTTCTAGGAGTAGAGAATCCATTATGATTCCATTAACTATAAAACAAATTAAAAACATGGTGGGTGGCGAATCTTATTATATTCAAGATGAAGGTCTTGTAGTTAATTTAATTTGTACAGATTCACGTAAAATTGCTAAACATGCATTGTTTATTGCTCTAGTTGGTGAGCATTTTGATGGGCATTTATTCGCTGAGCAGGCAGTTAAAGATGGTGCTACTGTCGTGATTGTCAATCATAAGCTGGATAAGATTGTACCACAGATAGTTGTGAAAGATACTCGGCAAGCTTTAGGGCAAATAGCGGCTTTTGTTCGACAGCAAAGTCTGGCTAAAATTGTTGCTGTAACGGGATCATCAGGTAAAACATCCGTTAAAGAGATGACCGCTGCAATTTTGCAATGTTGTGGTAACACTCTCTATACTCAGGGAAATTTTAATAACGATATTGGTGTTCCACTGACATTACTGCGATTAACTGAGCAAAATCAGTTTGCTGTCATAGAATTAGGAGCGAATCATATCGGCGAGATTGCTTATACTACTAATATGGTCAAACCACAAAGCGTCTTAATCAATAATATAGCTGAAGCACATATAGAAGGGTTTGGCTCATTTGAAGGTGTTGCAATGGCTAAAGGTGAAATATTTGAAGGGTTATCTCGAGATGGAATCGCTATTATTAATTTAGATAGCTACTGCGATAAATGGCTTAATCAATTAGTAAATAAAACTGTTTGGACTTTTTCATTAAATAATACATCAGCTGATTTTTATGCTAGCGATATTCAAATTTCAGAAAAAACAAAATTTATTTTACATACGCCCAATGGTGAAAGTGAAATTGTATTACCAATAATTGGATTGCATAATGTTTCTAATGCGATAGCAGCATCTGTTTTAGCTCTTTCAGTAGGAGCAGATATCCAACAAATCACAAAAGGTTTAGTAACATTACAACCAGTTAAAGGCCGTTTATTCCCAATCAGATTAAATAAAACCCAATTGATTTGGGATGATTCATATAATGCTAATGTTGGTTCAATGTCAGCTGCTATACAAGTTTTAGTAAAACAGCCAGGATTTAGAGTTTTAGTGGTTGGTGATATGGGAGAATTAGGACTAGAATCTGAAAAATATCATCGACAAATAGGCAAACTTGCTCATGATGAAAAGTTAGATTGTGTGGTAAGTGTTGGCAAATTAAGCTATTTTATTAGTCAGTATAGCGGTGTAGGTCACCATTTTAATAATAAACAAGACGCAGTAAATTTTCTGTTAACGTTATTACGACAATACCCTATTTTAACTATGCTAGTTAAAGGTTCTCGTAGTGCCAAAATGGAAGAAATCATAGAAAAAATTCAATTACACAATTCAAAATGAATCAGGATTAAAATTATGTTGGTGTGGATATCTGAGTATTTAGTTAAATATTTCTCTTTTTTTAATGTTATCTCTTATTTAACCGTAAGGGCAATTTTAGGTCTATTAACCTCATTAACTATTTCATTAATTATGGGGCAAAAAACTATTGATTGGTTACAAAAATTACAAATTGGACAAGTTATTCGGAATGATGGTCCAGAATCACATTTAAGTAAAAAAGGTACTCCAACTATGGGGGGAGTGCTTATTTTAGCATCCATTATATTATCGGTGTTTTTATGGGCAGATCTCCGTAATCCATATGTTTGGGTGGTGTTATTTGTTTTAATTGGTTATGGTGTTATTGGATTTGTCGATGATTATTTAAAAGTAATTCGAAAAAATAGTGCTGGACTTATTGCGAGATGGAAATATTTTTGGCAATCATTTATTGCATTGGTTGTTGCTTTTGGTCTTTATACTTATGGTAAAGATAGTTCGGTTACAGTTTTGCTTGTTCCATTTTTTAAAGATGTCATGCCGCAACTAGGACTATGTTTTATTTTACTAACCTATGTGGTTATTGTTGGAGCGGGTAATGCTGTTAACTTAACCGATGGGCTTGATGGATTGGCAATTATGCCGACTGTTTTTGTAGCTGCAGGGTTGGCTTTGGTTTCTTGGGCTACAGGTAATATTAATTTTGCCACCTATTTACATATCCCCTATATTAAATTTAGTGGAGAGTTGATGATTATTTGTACGGCAATTATTGGTGCTGGCCTTGGCTTTTTATGGTTCAATACTTATCCTGCAATGGTTTTTATGGGGGATGTCGGATCACTTGCTTTAGGTGGTGTTTTAGGTATTATTTCGGTTTTATTGCGACAAGAATTTTTGTTGCTCATTATGGGGGGGATATTTGTAATTGAAACCTTGTCTGTTATTTTACAAGTCGGCTCATTTAAATTACGAGGAAAAAGAATTTTTAAAATGGCACCAATTCATCATCATTATGAATTAAAAGGTTGGCCAGAACCTAGAGTTATTGTGCGATTTTGGATAATTTCATTGATGTTAGTCGTAATTGGTTTATTAACTTTGAAATTACGTTAATTATAATATACCAGGATTAAATTATGATCAGCTATCAAGGCAAAAACGTCGTCATTATTGGTTTAGGCATCACAGGGCTTTCTTGTGTGGATTATTTTCTTTCTCAAAATGTTATTCCTAAAGTAATTGATACCCGTTTATTGCCATCAGGATTAGAACAATTAGATAAACGTGTTGATTACCACTTAGGAGAGCTGAAACTTGATTGGTTGCTTAATGCTGATTTGATTATTACTAGTCCTGGTATTGCTTTATCCATGCCTGAACTAGTACAAGCATCAAAAAGAAATATTGAAATTATAGGTGATATTGAGCTTTTTTGCCGTGAAGTAAACCAACAAAACAATAAACAAATTGTTGCTATAACTGGAGCTAATGGAAAAACTACAGTTACTTCGTTAGTTGGTGAAATTATTAAGTCTTATGGTATAAAAGTTGGTGTTGGCGGCAATATAGGTCAACCAGCATTATCGTTGTTGTCACAGGATTGTGATATTTATGTACTTGAGCTATCAAGTTTTCAACTTGAAACAACAAATAGTTTAAGAGCCACAGTGGCGACAATTTTAAATATTTCAGAGGATCACATGGATCGTTATCCACAAGGTTTAATGCAGTATGTTGAAGCTAAACAACGTATCTATATTAATGCTAAATATTGTGTTATTAATAATGATGATAAATTAACCCATCCAAAAATTGAGCATAGTGATTGCTTCTCATTTGGATTAAGTGTTGGCAATTATCATTTAGATAATCAATATGAACATTTAATTGCTCAAGAACACTCTGTTTTATCAACAAATGTTATGAAACTTACTGGCTCTCATAATTATCTTAATGCATTAGCCGCTTTAGCTATTGTAGATAAATTAGGAATTTCCCGTGAATCGAGCTTAGCAACAATAGCTAATTTTCGTGGATTACCTCATCGTTTCGAATTGGTGTTTGAACAAAATGGCGTGAAATGGATTAATGATTCTAAAGCAACTAATGTGGGTAGTACTGAAGCTGCGTTAAAGAGTATCGTTTGCAATGGTACATTATTTTTATTATTGGGTGGTGATGGGAAATCTGCTGATTTTAAATCATTAGTCCCCTATTTTAAGGAAAGAAATCTTAAAATTTTCTGTTTTGGACGCGATCGCTTTATACTTGCTAAGTTAGCACCTAATGTTACAACGGTTACGGAAACGCTTTCTGAGGCAGTGCAAATTATTGCTAAAAAAGTTGTTTCAAATGATGTTGTTTTACTTTCGCCTGCATGTGCCAGTTTAGATCAATTTAAAAATTATATTGAACGTGGAAAACAGTTTGTACAACTTGCTAAGCAATTTACGCAAAGGAGCACGAAATGACATTTTTATGGATAAAAAAACAAGTTAATCCACATATACCATTTGATAATGATCTACTTTGGACCATACTAGGATTAATGATAATAGGATTAATTATGGTGACATCTTCATCAATGTCATTTAGTGAAAGTAATCCGTTTTTTTATACTCAGCGCCAACTTATTCAGCTTGGTATATCAAGTTTTTTAATGTTTATAACTTTATATATTCCAATACAGCGCTGGCAACAATTTGGCACAGTGCTATTAATTATCGCGATTATTATGTTAGTCGTTGTCTTAGGTATCGGTTCTTCAATTAATGGTGCTTCTCGCTGGATACCATTAGGCGTTTTTAATTTTCAACCTGCAGAACTTTCAAAATTAGCACTATTTTTATTTTTAGCTGGGTATTTGTCGCGTAAATCAGATGAAGTACAAAGTGGCTTTTGGGGTTTTTTTAAACCAATGGTTGTTATGGCAATCCTTTCAATTTTGTTACTGAGACAACCTGATTTAGGCACAGTCATTGTTTTATTCATGGTTACAATTGGTATTTTATTTATTGCTGGTGCTCAATTGTGGCAATTTATTGCTATTTTATTAACGGGTGTTGGTGCAGTGATTTGTCTAATTTTATATGAAGCTTATCGTCTAACTCGCTTACTAACATTTCTTGATCCTTGGAAAGATGCAACTGGATCGGGCTATCAATTAGTTGCCTCTTTAATGGCTATTGGTAGTGGTGGTATAACTGGGCAAGGTATGGGGAATTCAATATTAAAATTAGGTTACTTACCGGAATGCCATACTGACTTTATTTTTTCAATTATTTCTGAAGAATATGGTTATGTTGGTGTGGCAGCATTGCTGTCTTTACTGTTCTTTTTGACATTTAAAGCAATGGCGATTGGTTATCGTGCTTTAAATGATGGTTCGCTATTTTCAGGTTATTTAGCTTGTGAAATAGGTATTTGGTTTGGTTTCCAAACTTTCGTTAATGTTGGGGTAACATCGGGTATGTTACCAACTAAAGGTTTAACATTACCATTTATTAGTTATGGTGGTTCAAGCCTTATTGTAATGAGTATTGCCGTTGCAATATTACTTAGAATAGATTTTGAATTTAGACAAAGACAAGCGCAAGCAAGAATGAGGTCAATAAAATAATGAGGAAATTATTAATTATGGCAGGTGGAACTGGAGGACATGTATTCCCTGGTATTGCTGTTGCGCATTATTTAATGAAACAAGGTTGGGAGGTTAGATGGCTTGGTACTGCGGACAGAATGGAAGCACATCTTGTTCCTGAAAATGGTATTGAAATCGATTTTATCGAGATATCGGGTTTACGCGGAAAGGGTATTAAGAGTTTATTTAAAGCCCCTTATAAAATTCTAAAAGCGGTTTTACAAGCGCGAAGAATTTTAAAAACTTATGCTCCTGATGTTGTTTTAGGCATGGGAGGGTATGTGTCTGGTCCTGGTGGAATTGCAGCTAAAACACTGGGAATCCCTATAGTATTACATGAGCAAAATGGCGTTGCAGGCTTAACAAATAAATGGTTGGCAAAAATTGCGACTAAAGTTTTACAAGCATTTCCTACTGCGTTTCCTAATGCAGAAGTTGTAGGAAATCCTGTTCGTAGTGATCTATTAACAATGGCACCGCCTGAAATAAGATTTAAAGATTCAGAAAGACCAATAAGAATACTCGTCATGGGAGGTAGCCAAGGAGCCAGAATTATTAACGATGTTGTTCCTCAAGTGATAACAGAATTATCTGACAAATATGTTGTTTGGCATCAAACGGGTAAAAGTATGTTTGAATCTGTAATACAAGCTTATCAACACTGTGATATGACAAATAATAAAGTTACTGAATTTATTACTGATGTAGCAGAAGCTTACAATTGGGCCGATATTGTAATTTGTCGAAGTGGGGCATTAACAGTTAGTGAAATAGAAACTGTTGGGATTGGCGCTATTTTTGTTCCATTTATGCACAAAGATCGCCAGCAATACTGGAACGCAAAACCTTTAGCAGATATAGGCGCAGCAGAAATTATAGAACAACCTGATTTTAATGTGAAATCATTATCAAATATATTGTTAAAATTAAGTTATGAAAAGTTAAGTGAAATGGCGATTAAAGCTAAAAGTTTATCTATTGTAAATTCAACAGAAAGAGTGGCAGAAACACTTAAATCAGTGATAAAATAATTAGTTTTTGATATAACTTTATGTAATAATCTTTTCAATTTATTATAGATTAGGTTAATGTATAGGTAAAAATAATATTAATTACAGAAAAAACAGTTAATAATAATTTAGAAAAGCTTTAAAAAGAAATAAAACTAAACATTATTAAACAATAACAAAATATTTAGGGGTTAAATGGTGGATACAAAGGAATTAGTTGAGTTAAGAACAATTATTCCCGAAATGAAACGTGTCAGACATATCCACTTTGTGGGGATCGGCGGTGCAGGTATGGGGGGGATTGCTGAAGTTCTTGCTAATGAAGGTTACAAAATAAGCGGCTCGGATATCTTAGAAAATGCAGTTACTCAACATTTAGAAACGTTAGGTGCTAAAATTATTATTGGCCATGCAGCTGAAAATATACTTAATGCTAGTGTTGTTGTTATCTCATCTGCTATTTCACAAGATAACATTGAAGTAGTTGCTGCTCGTGAATCACGCATACCTGTTATTCAACGAGCTGAAATGCTTGCTGAGTTGATGCGTTTTCGTTATGGTATAGCAATTGCCGGAACACATGGTAAGACAACAACAACCGCCATGGTTACCGCTATTTATGCTGAAGCAAAATTTGATCCGACATTTGTAAATGGAGGTTTAGTTAAAGCCGCGGGAACTCATGCTAAATTAGGTAGTAGTCGTTATTTTATTGCTGAAGCCGATGAAAGTGATGCATCATTTCTACATTTACAACCTATGGTGTCTATTGTTACCAATATTGAAGCTGATCATATGGATACCTATCAAGGTAATATTGAAAACTTAAAACAAACATTTATCTCTTTCTTACACAATCTTCCTTTTTATGGACTAGCAATAATGTGTTATGACGACCCAATTAATCGTGAATTATTACCTATTGTTGGTCGTAAAATTATCACCTATGGTTTTAATGAAAATGCCGATGTTGTTATAAAAAATTATCGTCAAGAACGAGGTATGAGTTATTACACTGTTTGTCGCCCAGGTCATAATGACTTGCATATAGAATTAAATGCACCAGGAAAACATAATGCCTTAAATTCAGTTGCAGCCATTGTTGCTGCAACTGAAGATGGTATTGATGATGAACCAATTGTCCAAGCATTGGCTAAATTTGCTGGTACAAGTCGCCGTTTTGATCTATTAGGTATCTTTCCTCATGTAAGTGGTCAAGATATTATGATGATTGATGATTATGGCCATCACCCAAGTGAAGTTAATGCAACAATCCAAGCAGCAAGAAATGGTTGGCCCGATCGTCGCTTAGTGATGTTATTTCAACCTCATCGATATACTCGAACTCGTGATTTATTTGATGACTTTGCGCAAGTGCTTTCACAAGTAGATGCATTGGTAATGTTAGATGTTTATTCTGCAGGTGAACAACTTATTACAGGTGCTGATAGCCGTTCTTTATGTCGATCTATTCGTAATCGAGGTAAAGTTGACCCAATTTATGTTTCTGATTTAGATTTTTTGCCTCAAATAATGAAAGAAATATTAAAAGGTGGAGATCTGTTGTTAACACAAGGTGCTGGAAGTGTTGGTCGTATTGCTCGCCAGTTGGCCAACGTTGAATTATTTTCGAGAGAGGATTTATAATGGTGGTTGATAAAGTTGCAGTATTGTATGGCGGAACATCTGCCGAGCGAGAAGTTTCACTCAAATCAGGTAAAGCTGTACATGCAGGATTATTGGCAAATGGTATTAATGCACATCTTATTGATACTAAAGATCACTCTATTACACAATTAAAAAAAGAAGGGTATACAAAAGCATTTATTATTTTACATGGACGTGGTGGTGAAGATGGTATTGTTCAATCAATCTTGACTTATCAAAACATTCCTTATACAGGTAGTGATATTCTTTCATCATCACTGACTATGGATAAGCTAAAAACAAAGTTAATTTGGAAAGCACTTGGTCTACCTGTTGCTGATTATGTTATGATTAATAAATCGCAGATGATTGATATTGATGCTATTGTAAGGCAACTTGGATTTCCTTTGTTTGTAAAACCAATTCATGAAGGTTCTAGTGTAGGTATGGCTCGGGTTAATGAAGCATCTGAGTTAAAAACTGCCATTGGCATTGCGTTTCAATATGATGATGCGGTTATGATTGAGTCATTTTTAGCTGGACCAGAATTTACAGTAGCAATTGTAGGTGAAGAAGTTTTACCTACAATTCGTATTAAACCCACTGCCGAATTTTATAATTATGATGCAAAGTATCTATCGAACTCAACGCAATACTTTTGCCCAAGTGGATTACCTGATAACAAAGAACAAGAGATTCGTAAATTAGCACTAGATGCTTATAAGGCCGTAGGATGCAGAGGTTGGGGACGGGTAGATGTTATGTTTGATGCTAATGAAAATCCGTATTTGCTTGAAGTTAATACAGCACCGGGCATGACCGATCATAGTTTAGTACCAATGGCAGCAAAACAATATGGGTGGTCATTTAATGAACTTGTAGCTAGAATCTTAAATTTGGCAACTCTATAATTAACTTTATTTATGAAACAAGTTAGGCAGGCGGCACATAGACGAGAAGATAAAAATAGAAGGCGGCTGCTTATTTTTTGTAATACTGAACAACTGATAGGCTTTTTGTTCTTTATTATGATTATTTTTATTAGTGTTTGGATTGTTCAAAGTGTTAAAGATTGGATGGATGATCCAGAGCAGATGGTATTATCACAATTGACGTTAAGTGGTGAACATACTTATACGTCAGAAGATGATCTTAGAGAGGCTATACTCGGATTGGGGTTACCCAATACTTATATAGGTCAGGATGTAAACGATATACAACAAGAAATACTAAGATTTCCTTGGGTTAAACAGGTTAGTGTACGTAAACAGTGGCCTGATAGATTAATTGTATATATAGAAGAATATAAACCTGCATTTTATTGGAATGATTTATTTTTACTTGATAACAATGGAAATGTGTTTAGCGTACCACTAGATCGTATTTCTGAATTAGAATTACCAAGGCTTTATGGTCCAGAAGGCAAAGCAAAGCCTGTATTAGAGACTTATGTCAAATTAAATGATATTTCCAAAAAATTAGCTAGCAACCAACTGGTTTTGCATATTAAAGCGGCCATAGCGGATGAAAGAAATGCATGGCAATTGATAGTGAAACAATGCATAGGTGATTTTTGCGAGGAAGTTCAGGAATTAAAATTGATGTTAGGTAATGAAAATATTGAACAACGTTATCAACAATTTATTAAATTATTTCCTGAAATACAGTTAAGAATACCAGCAGATGAAAGAATAACGGTCGCTGATTTACGTTATGAGAATGGCATTTCAGTAAAGAGAGAAAAAATGCTGCAGAAGGGAATAAATTAAGGCTGAAATATGAAAGTAACTGAAAAAAAATTGGTCGTTGGACTAGAAGTGGGTACATCTAAAGTTCTCGCTCTTGTTGGCGAAGTTCTCCCCGATGGTATTATCAATATTATCGGCGTTGGTCATTGTCCGTCTAAAGGTGTTGATAAAGGTGGCGTAAATGATTTAGAGTCAGTAGTTAAATCAATTCAGCGAGCAATCGATCAAGCGGAATTAATGGCCGATTGTCAGATATCTTCTGTTTATTTAAGCCTTTCAGGTAAACACATTCGTTGCCAAAATGAAATAGGTATGGTACCGATAGCTGATGAAGAAGTCACTACTGAAGATGTTGAAAATGTAGTCCATACTGCGAAATCTGTTAGAATTTTAGATGAACATCGTATATTACATGTTATTGCACAAGAATATTCCATAGATTTACAAGAAGGAATTAAAAATCCGATAGGTTTGTCAGGTGTTCGCATGAAGGCCAAAGTGCATTTAATTACTTGTCATAATGATATGGCAAGAAATATTGTGAAAGCAGTAGAACGTTGCGGTTTGAAAGTGGATCAACTTATTTTTTCTGGATTGGCTTCAAGTTATGCTGTTTTAACGGATGATGAAAAAGAGTTAGGAGTATGTGTTATTGATATCGGTGGTGGAACCATGGATGTAACAGTTTATACTGGCGGTGCCTTACGTCATTCTGTTGTAATCCCTTATGCAGGTAATGTTGTTACTAGTGACATTGCTTATGCATTTGGTGCTCCACCGATGGATGCTGAAAATATTAAAATTCGTTATGGTTGTGCTGTTGGTTCTTTAATTGGTAAAGATGAAGTTATTGATGTTCCAAGTGTAGGAGGAAGGCCATCACGTTCATTACAACGTCAAACTCTTGCAGACGTTATTGAACCTCGTTATTCAGAATTATTGTCATTAGTGCAAAAAGAATTATTAACGCTTCAAGATGAGCTTAAAAAGCAAAATATAAAATATCAATTAGCTGCAGGAATAGTTTTAACTGGTGGTGCAGCGCAAATAAAAGGGATGGTTCAATGTGCTGAAAAAGTTTTTCAAAATCAAGTCCGTATTGGACAACCACTGAATATTTCAGGATTAACCGATTATGTACAAAAGCCTTATTGTTCAACAACAGTAGGATTATTGCATTACGGAAAACAAAGTTTATTAAATGATGATAGCAAAGATAATAGCAAGTCATCATTAAAAGGGATAGCTAAACGATTGACCGGTTGGTTTAAAAAAGAATTTTAGCTAATATATTTCAAGAACTTCGTGGACATTGTTGGCGGCTATCTGTACAATGTTCTCAGATTGTATATTTGGAGATAAGTTATGTTTGAGCCTATGGTTGCAGATGATGAACCAGCAGCAGTCATTAAAGTTATTGGTGTCGGTGGTGGTGGCGGTAATGCTGTCGAACATATGATTGCTGAGCATATTGAAGGTGTTGAATTTTTTGCAGCAAATACTGATGCACAAGCATTAAAAAGAATTAAGGTAAGTCAAACTATCCAGATCGGCACTAACGTTACTAAAGGACTTGGTGCAGGAGCTAATCCTGAGGTGGGTAGGAACTCAGCAGAAGAAGATCGAGAGGTTATTCGCAGCGCAATTGAAGGTGCGGATATGGTTTTCATCGCTGCAGGAATGGGGGGGGGCACAGGCACTGGTGCAGCTCCTGTAGTTGCTGAAATAGCAAAAGAATTAGGTATTTTAACGGTGGCTGTCGTCACAAAACCTTTTGGTTTTGAAGGTAAAAAACGAATGGCTTTCGCTGAACAAGGTATTGCTGAATTAGCAAAACACGTTGATTCACTGATTACTATTCCAAATGATAAATTGCTTAAAGTTTTAGGTCGCGGTGTTAAATTACTTGACGCTTTTGCTGCTGCAAATGGGGTTCTAAAAGGCGCGGTGCAAGGCATAGCTGAGTTGATTACTAAACCAGGTCATATAAACGTAGACTTTGCTGATGTTAGAACAGTGATGTCTGAAATGGGGTATGCTATGATGGGGTCTGGTCGCGCAAGTGGTGATAATAGAGCTGAAGAAGCAGCTGAAATGGCGATTTCAAGCCCATTACTTGAAGATATTGATTTATCCGGTGCTCGAGGTGTATTGGTTAATGTAACCGCTGGTTTAGATTTAGGTTTGGAAGAATTTGAAACCGTAGGTAGTACTGTTAGAGCTTTTGCGTCCGATAATGCAACAGTTGTCGTTGGAACAACTTTCGATCCTGATATGTCAGATGAAATTCGTGTAACGGTGGTTGCAACAGGTATTGGAATGGATAAACGCCCAGAAGCAAAAATCACTAAGCCGATTCAACAAAACTCATTATTTGGCCAAAGTAATACTTTGGGAAAACAAGAAGAGAAATTAGCTAAAGTGGTGAATGAACAATCAATTTCACCTCTTGAAGAAAATAAAATTTTAGATATTCCTGCTTTTATTCGTAAGCAAGCGAATTAAGAGTGAACTTATTTGGATTTTTATTGTCTTATATCAATAGAAACAAATAAAAATAGTAGGTGCCAAGTGAAACAAAGAACATTAAAAAAGACAATTCAAGCAACTGGTGTTGGTCTTCATACTGGCAAGAAAGTTACTTTGACGTTGCGTCCTGCACCTGAAAACACAGGTGTTATTTATCGACGTACTGATTTAAACCCATACGTCGATTTTCCAGTTGATGCAAAATCAGTGCGTGATACCATGCTTTGTACCTGTCTGGTGAATGAAGATAACGTTCGAATCTCGACTGTTGAACATATTAATTCTGCATTAGCTGGGCTTGGTATCGATAATATTATTATTGAGGTAAACGCACCAGAAATTCCAATTATGGATGGAAGTGCAAGCCCATTTGTATATTTATTGTTTGATGCAGGTATTATTGAGCAAAATGCACCTAAAAGATTTTTACGTGTTAAAGAAACTGTCCGTGTTGAAAATGGCGATAAGTGGGCCGAAGTTAGACCTTATAGTGGATTTAGGTTAGATTTTACTATTGATTTCCATCATCCAGCTATTGATAACAGTTCACAACGCTACCAGTTAGATTTTTCATCTGAATCGTTTATTCGTCAAATAAGTAGAGCGAGAACATTTGGTTTTATGCGCGATATTGAAGCATTACAATCAAAAGGTTTGTGTCTTGGTGGTAGTTTAGATTGCGCTATTGTTGTTGATGATTATAAAGTTTTAAATGAAGATGGTTTACGTTTTGAAGATGAGTTTGTGCGTCATAAAATGCTCGATACAATCGGTGATTTATACATGGTAGGTCATAATATGATCGGTGAGGTAGTTTGTTATAAGTCTGGGCATGCACTAAATAATCTATTATTGCAAGCATTATTAGCGAAACAAGATGCATGGGAGTATGTGACATTCACTGATGAGCAGGCTGTTCCTCTTGCATTGGGGACTCAGCAGCTTGTTTTAGCATAACCTTTTCGATTAATTATTATTTATAAACGCTTCCATTTCTAATGGGAGCGTTTTTATTTTATTGTTAAAGAGAAACTAGCATGAATAATAGTCATTTTTTTGCTCATTTATCACGATTAAAATTGATTAACCGTTGGCCTTTAATGCGCAATGTAAGGACTGAGAATGTGTCAGAGCATAGCCTTCAAGTTGCTTTTGTTGCTCACGCCTTAGCAATTATTAAAAATAAACGATTTAATGGTAAGATAAATCCGGAAAGGGTAGCTTTATTAGCAATGTATCATGATGTATCAGAAGTTATTACTGGCGATCTTCCAACTCCTACGAAATATTACAATCCACAAATAACAGTTGAATATAAAAAGATTGAAAAAATTGCACAAAATAAGTTAATTAATATGCTTCCAAAAGAACTACAAGATGATTTTAGAACA
Source organism: Gilliamella sp. wkB18 (assembly GCF_001690875.1). Taxonomy (NCBI): domain Bacteria; kingdom Pseudomonadati; phylum Pseudomonadota; class Gammaproteobacteria; order Orbales; family Orbaceae; genus Gilliamella; species Gilliamella sp. wkB18. The sequence goes on along the minus strand of NZ_LZHM01000068.1, from coordinate 45,305 downwards.
CTTATTGATGATGATTATTATGGTGAGTATGAAAAGAGTATAGTAAAACAAGCAGATGTATTATGTGCTTATCTAAAAACAATTGAAGAATTAAGTGCCGGTAATAATGAATTTAAATTAGCAGAACAGCGTTTAAAAAAGACATTATCAGAGCGTAACAGCCCTGAAATGAATTATTTTTTAGAAGTATTTGTTCCAAGTTTTAGTTTATCTCTAGACGAAATAACAATGGATAAATAGAGTGGGGATAAAAATTTTTCTTGGATAATCTCTCTTAACCTTAGATTTATTATGATGCTCTTTTAAGAAAATAAAGCATCATCTTTTAACTGACTAAATTAAAAAGCTATTATTAAAAGGAATAATTGTTGAATGGAATCAAAAAATAATCGTTAGTAATTATTTGTTATTTTGATTGGTTAGTAGTGAGATAAGAACCACGTAATTGCAATTAAATCGGCAGAACCCCCTGGGCTTAGGTTGCGCTTTATTAGATCATTATCAAACTTATTTAAATTTTGTAATCCATTTGGGTGTGTAATACCACCTTGTAAAATGAGTTGTTTTGCCTGTTTTTGAACAAAATCTAAACCATCGATTCCACCTCTTGAAATTAAATTAGTATCTTGATTATAGGCTAATAGATATAATAGTGCTTGCAATAAACTTGTTTTTTCATCATAACCACTCTTTTGCATGGTTTGAAAGATAGGCAATGAAATATTTCGAACAGTCGCATATCCTGACTCAGCTTCTCCTCTTGCACCAGAAAAGTGATGAAGTTTAAATAATTTTTCTCCAACAGAGCATGGACGATTATTTTTTTTTAACTCATTGGCGACAATCCCTTGGCAAATAGTAGAAACTTGACCACAAATATTTTTAATGTTGATTGGCAAGTTTAACTGTTCTAATTTACCAATTGCACCAAGTAATAATCCAAAAGCAAAAATGCCACCTTTATGTGTGTTTACTTGATTTGTCGCACTAAACATAGCTTGCTCGCATTGAATACCAATAGGTCTAATACCAGCTAAGAACTGTTGATTGTTCAACTGAGCCGATATCTTACCATATTGATAAAAACGCTCAAACCAGACGCAAATAGCTTTAATGCTTTGCACAAAAGTTTCAAAGTCCATATCATTATGTGCACCACTATTATTCATATCAACCAATCCAGGCTTGGGTGATAAACAGATCTCTTTTATTAATGCTCTTATCGCTAATTGTGCATGCAAACATCGATTGTGATCATTGTTGAGTTCTAATTCTAACAATGCTATTTGTTGTGAATAATCACTCATTATTAATGGTTACCTATTTGTAAGATATATAATAGATTTTAGTAATGCTTAATATAAAGATTGCCAATTTATAGGTTTAAAAGAAATGGCCAGTCTTAATACATTAAAATCAATAATCGCTATGCGATGGTGTAGCCAGAACTTCTCTATTACCATTATGACTAGGGGGGCTAATAATGCCTTCAACTTCCATTTGTTCGACAATTCGAGCTGCTCTATTATAACCGATACGAAATTTCCGTTGCACACTAGAGATAGAAGCTCTTCGTGTTTCAACTACAAAAGCCACCACTTGATCGAAAAGTGGATCGAGCTCTTCCTCTAGCATATTTGAACCACTATTATCACTATCATCAGAGGAAACAGTGACATTTTCAATATATTTAGGTATTCCGCGTGCTTTCCAATCTTGTACTACAGCGTGAACCTCTTCATCTCGTACAAATGCACCGTGAACACGAATTGGAATGGAGCTATTAGGGGCTAAATAAAGCATATCCCCCATACCAAGTAATGATTCTGCTCCCATTTGATCTAAAATAGTACGAGAATCAATTTTACTTGATACGGTAAAAGCGATACGAGTTGGTATATTTGCTTTGATTAAGCCCGTAATGACATCCACCGATGGGCGCTGTGTAGCTAGGACTAGATGAATACCTGCTGCTCGCGCTTTTTGAGCAAGCCGTGCAATTAGTTCTTCTACTTTTTTGCCTACAGCCATAATTAGATCAGCAAACTCATCCACCATGACGACAATATATGGAAGTTTTTCCAGAGTCGGCATATTAAGATCCATGCTATCGGTTGGTTTCCAAAGTGGATCAGGAATAGGTCTACCCATTTCTTCGGCTTGCTTAATCTTTTCGTTATAGCCAGCAATATTACGTACACCTAATGCCGACATGAGACGATAGCGACGTTCCATTTCATTTACACACCAATTTAAGGCGTTAGCTGCATCTTTCATATCGGTAACTACTTGAGTTAACAGGTGTGGTATGCCTTCATAAATAGAGAGTTCAAGCATTTTTGGGTCAATCATAATAAACCTGACATCTTCAGGTTGCGATTTATATAAAATGCTTAAGATCATGGCATTTACACCAACCGATTTACCAGAACCAGTAGTACCAGCAACTAATAAATGTGGCATCTTGGCTAAATCAGCAACTACTGATTGACCTGCTATATCTTTACCTAATACAACAGTAAGTGGTGATTGAGCATTTTTAAATTGTGGGCTATCTAAAACTTCTCTGAAGTAGACAGTTTGTCGATTTTTATTTGGTAATTCAATACCAACATAAGGTTTTCCTGGAATGACTTCAACCACACGTACAGAAGGCATAGATAGTGAACGGGCCAAATCTCGATCCAATGTTGAAATACGGGCAGCTTTAATGCCAGGAGCTAGTTCGATTTCAAATCGTGTAATAACTGGTCCAGGCATGTAATCAACTACTTTAGCTTTAACACGATAATCAGACAAACTTTTTTCAATAAGCTCAGACATTGTATTTAATACGGAATGATCTACTTCAATTCGAGTTGTAGATGGTGCTGTTAATAAATTTAAAGAAGGTAACGGTGTTGTTGGTTTGGGTAAAGGTTTATTATCACGTTTTAATAATGGATGAATTAAGCTATCTTCACTGCCCTCCTCAAAAGAGGATAGAGTTTGAATGTCGTCAATTACCGGATTTGCTTTTTTTAATGCTTCAGTATCAACGTATTCTTGTTCTTCTTCTGTCTCAATAATCTCATTAAAAATATTTTCTTCTTGTATAAACGGCAACTCATTTTCTATTGCTGATATTTCTTCAACTGGTTCCAATGGTACTGGCGTATTATTTAATTTTATTTCGGATTCGTGATGTGACAACGTAAATAAAGACTTACTTGGAGCATCAGAAATTTTATATTTTTCAGATTCTTCAGAAAAAGATTTTTCCTCTGATGTATTGTGTTGAATTATTTGTTTGATTTGCTCTATAGATGAGGATAATGATTGATCTTGCGTTTGCGTAACATTATGCGAATCCATATTTTTAATAATTGATTCTAAGCGAGATAATATTTCACTAGGATCAATTTCTTTTTTGATTGTGTTAATGTTTAACGGCTTATGTGTCGGTGATTGTTCACATGATTCAAGTAGTTCTGTTGTGGTATCGATTAATTTCTTATCTTCTTCACTTGATCTTGATGTTTCAGAAAGAGCAGGATCAATCATAGCCAAATTATTTAAAGTATTATCATTTTTATAAGCGGTAGTTTCAAACTTTGCTTTTTTATTGGTAGATAATTCTGAATCAATATTTTCTTTTTCAAGAGGAATGGTGATCCGCTGTTCTTCATTTTCTTTTATAGATGTTTTATTGGTTTGATTCGTTTTTTTCGATGAAAGTAGCCACCTGATTGGGGCTAATAATATCATGACAAAAGCACCTAACTTTTCAATTAAATTAATCCATGATAATCCTGTTAATAAAGTGACGCATGCTAAACAAATGCCAAGTAAAACCAGTGACAGAATGAAGTTATTCATAAGTGGCAAAAGATTTTCAACTACTATTGCGCCGAGATACCCCCCCGCCCCAAATTGTTCAGCATCACGGATATTTAATGAAAAAAAACCAGTAGAACTAAATATAAAAGCTAAAACACCTATAATCCGAAAGGATATGCTGAAATAGTTAACAGGATCATTAGCATGTTTATAAAAATGTACTGATAATTGCGAACATATAAATATAATTATAAAGGGTAAGCTATAAGCAATAAAACCAAAAAATTGAAAAAAAATATCGCTAGCATAAGCACCTAAGTAGCCACCAAAATTACTAATTGGCGAGTGCCAAGCTGTACGAGACCAGCCTGGATCTGATGTATTGTATGAAAACTGTGATAAGAATAAGCAAATAGATAATCCTACCATTGTAATTAGGATAAATTGGAAAATAATCTGCTTTTTTGTAATTTTTGGCTTTTTCAAACACGTACCTAAATACTATCTTTATTAAATTTGTTGGCATTTTATCATAAAAAGCTTCTGCTCAAAGAGAGAATACCACTTAAAACCAAATTTATTGTTGGGTTATTATGCAATAGCTAACAAGAAAATATTAAGTATTATGTTGTTTTAGATAAAATATTGTTATTATCTTTTTTTAACATTTTTATGCTGAAAAAAGTTTCACTGCACTAAAATTACATAATAATGTTTTACCTACTATAGATCATTTAGTGGAGCTATTTTCAAGCATTGTTGAAGCAGTATGGAAAGAAAACTAAAATCGACACAATATATACCGATTAAGCTCGTACGAAAAATCGAATTTTATTATATAAAGTGTATATCAATATAGATAATAAAAGTAGTTTAAAGCAGCTCGCAATAGAAAACGAATATTATTTCGAAGCGTTCTGCTTTTTAGTTATAAATTATTAGATGTTAACCAAATGATTCTATCTCTGTTTGTGTTAGCGGTCGATATTCTCCTTCTGGGATATCAACAATTACCTTACCTATTTGTTTGCGATGCAATTGAACAACATGGTTATTAACTGCTGCAAACATACGTTTAACTTGATGATATCGTCCTTCGCTAATGGTCAATTCAGCATGAAAGTCATCAATAATATTTAATTTCGCTGGTTTGGTAAGTGATTTCTCATTTTTTAATTGGATACCATTTTTAAATATATCAATCAGTTCAATATATAATGGCTGTTCAACTGTGACGGCATAGACTTTTTCGCAATGATGTTTGGGTGATGTAATACGGTGTGACCACTTACCATCATCAGTAAGCAGAACAAGTCCTGTAGTATCAAGATCAAGTCTACCTGCTGCATGTAATTTTTCAGGCATCGGTTCATCAATAAAATAAAGTATAGTAGGGTGGTCAGGATCGTCAGTCGAGCAGACATAGCCTTGTGGTTTGTTGAGCATGAAATAGCGTTGAGCTGTAACTTGCTCAATTTGGTAGCCATCATATTGAACAATCTGCTCTGGCGATAATTGATAAGCACCTGATTTTATAATTTCACCATCGACAGTCACTTTTTTAGCTTTGAGTTCTTTAGTTACAATAGTGCGGCTAGCGCTTAAGTGATGAGCGAGAAATTTATCTAATCGCATAATTTAAACAATATCCTTGTATTACTCTAGAGGTGTGTATATATCAAAACGGTGATTTTTAGTTTTAATTTCGGCCGTCGGTTTTTGGTCGGCTAAAAAAGGAGCATAATCGGGCCTTTTTACAACTACACGTTTTTTGGCAAGTTGCCTTGCGGGTTCTAATAAGCTATCTGCATCATTATCACTGCCCACTAATTGTTGAAAAATGCGCATCTCTTTTTTGACAAGCGCACTTTTTTGTCGATGTGGAAACATTGGATCGAGATAAATAACATCAGGTTTTTTAGGGTAAGTACTCAATCCCTCAATGCTTGAATGATAAATTAAACGTAAATGTTGCTCAAGCCAACTACCGATTTTGGGATCTTGGTAGGCACGCTGCAAGCCATCTTCTAGCAATGCAGCAACGACAGGATGTCTTTCAAACATAGTGACATGGCAACCGATTGATGCTAAAACAAATGCATCTCGACCAAGCCCTGCTGTGGTATCAAGAACTGTAGGTAAATACTCACCTTTGATACCTACTGCTTTAGCAATTGCTTCGCCACGTCCACCACCAAATTGGCGACGATGAGCCATTGTTCCAGAAACAAAGTTTACGCATATTGCCCCTAGTTTTGGTTCGTCAGTTTTTTGTAACTCAAGTTGATTGTTTTGGGTAACAAGAGCGAATGGAAGATCAGCATGTGTGGATAACCACTGCTCAGCTAATAATTTTAGCTGAGCAAAGTTAGAATTAGTGGATACCATAATGACGAAGTAATGCTTCAAGTTGAGGTTCACGGCCTCGGAAGTTTTTAAATAATGTCATAGGCTCATCGCTACCACCTTGTGACAAGATGTTATCAAGAAATGCATTGCCTGTTTTAGCGTTGAAAATACCTTCTTCTTCAAAACGTGAAAATGCATCAGCAGATAATACTTCTGCCCATAAATAGCTATAATACCCTGCAGCATAACCACCAGCAAAGATATGGCTAAATGCGTGTGGAAATCTTCCCCATTCAACGGTAGGAACAACAGCAACTTGCTTTCTTATTTCAGCCAATGTATTTAATATATCAGGATCTTTTTGTGTATGTAATTTAAAGTCAAAAAGACCAAATTCCAATTGGCGTAAAATAAATAGTGCTGCTTGATAGTTTTTAGCATCTAGCATCTTTTCTAACATATCAGTTGGTAGCGGTTCACCAGTTTGATAATGCCCAGATATGAATGCAAGCGCTTCAGGTTGCCAGCACCAGTTTTCTAAAAATTGACTTGGTAATTCAACAGCATCCCATGGCACCCCATTAATACCAGAAACTGACGAAGTATCAATTTCGGTTAACATGTGGTGTAAACCATGACCAAATTCATGGAAAAGGGTTGTGACTTCGTCGTGTGTAAATAGTGCTGGTTTATCACCAACAGGGCGATTGAAGTTACAAGTTAAATAAGCAACGGGTTTTTGTACATGACCATCAGCAAAACGCATACGACCAATACAATCATCCATCCAAGCACCACCACGCTTATGTTCACGTGCATATAAATCAAGATAGAAACTACCTTTTAACTCACCATTTGCGGCAAAGAGATCATAAAATTTAACTTCAGGATCCCAAACTTCAACGCCTTGTCGCTCTTTGGCTGTAATACCAAAAATGCGATGCACTACTTCAAATAAACCATTAATAACTCGTTGTTGAGGGAAATAAGGACGCAATTCTTCATCGTTGATAGCGTACAAATGCTGTTTTTGCTTTTCACTATAATAAGCTATATCCCATGGTTTGATGTCACTTGCGCCAAAAAACTCATAAGCATAACGTTTAAGATCTGCTAACTCTTTTTCACCTTGAGGTTTAGCTTTTGTGGCTAAATCATTTAAAAATTCGAACACTTGTATAGTTGATTTTGCCATTTTTGTTGCGAGCGATTTATCAGCATAAGTATTAAAGCCTAATAACTGTGCAAGCTCATTACGTAATGCTAAAATTTGCTTAATGATATCAGTATTATCCCATTTTCCTGCATTTGGTCCTTGATCTGATGCACGCGTATTATAGGCTTGGTAAAGTTCAAATCGTAAATCACGATTATCACAGTAGGTCATGACGGGAAGATAACTTGGTATATCTAAGGTTAGTAACCAACCCTCTTTATCTTTTAATTTAGCCTGTTCTTTTGCGGCAGAAAGCGCACTTTCAGGCATGCCAGATAGTTCTTTGATATCGGTAATTAATTTTGACCATCCCATGGTGGCATCTAGCACATTGTTACTATATTTTGAGGATAATTCGGATAATTTTGCGACAATTTCACCATAACGTTTCTGTTTGTCATCAGGTAAGCCAATTCCAGATAATTCAAAATCACGCAATGAATTGTCAACCACTTTTTTCTGTGCTTTGGTTAAAGTAGCATATTGCTCGCTTTCTTTGAGTTGCTTATAAGCTTGATATAAAGGTTTATGTTGCCCAACCCATGTACTGTACTCAGATAGTAATGGCAGACAAGCTTCATAAGCTTCACGTAATTCGGGACTATTTTTAACTGAGTTAAGATGACTAACCGGAGACCAAGCCCGAGTAAACTTTTCATCCATCTCATCAATTGGTTGAATTAAATTGTCCCAAGTATATTGGCTATTTTGCTTTAATACTGTTTCAATGGTATTTCTGCAGTTTTTTAAAGTTTCTTGTATAGCAGGCAAAACATGTTCGGGTTTAATTTGTGAAAAAAGGGGTAATGGTGCATCTGTTAATAATGGATTTGTCATGTAGCGATACCTTTATACAAATGGTGTTGTCTATCGATAAAACACAATATGGTGGCGAAAACAATTAATTCAAGGGATTATTATGCTAAAAATGGTTATAATCCCATCAATTTGCGTTCTCGTTGCCATTCAGTGGGTGTATACGTTTTTATAGAAAGCGCATGGATACGGTTATCATTAATAAATTCTGCCAAAGGAGCATAAATTGCTTGTTGTTTTTTTACTCGACTTAAATCGGCAAATACTTCACCCACCGCAATAACTTGAAAGTGACTTCCATCGTCAGTTAAAACATGGAGATCATCAAGTTCAAGAGAACTTTTTAATTTGTCTATAATTTCTTGTTTATTCATTAGTAATGCTCATCATTAATATAAATGTAGGACTCTTTTGTCAAAAATTTTCAGAAAAACCATGTGTTTTAGTATAAAAGTTAACATTTTTTAAGTATTAATTACAGGTTGTAGATCATACAAGGTAATTAATGTTTGTAGCTGGGGATTAATACCTTTGAGCTTTACATGATATTTATTGCAAAAATAAATTAAAGTTGCGAGCCCTGAAGAATCAACCCGTGGGAGTTGCGCTACATCAATGTATTTTACACCATTTAAAATGGAGTTTTGTGTTGACCATAAATCATTTAAAGAGTGAACATCAAGTTCACCTTGTAAACACAATACTTCTTGTTGTTTTTCTGTTTTTATTCGCGACATTATCACTAGCCTTTTGGTTTAGCGTTTGGGTCTATATTGCGATTTGAAAGTTCATTTAATTGTTTAGTCAATGCATCAATACCATCTCGACGCAAAATAGTTGACCATTCATTTTGTTTGGTGGTGATCATGCTAACGCCTTCGGCAATTAAATCATACGCTTTCCATTCGCCAGTCACTGAATTTTTACGCCATTGGAAATCAATACGCAATGGTTGTTGGTTTTTATTAGGTTGGTTTAATAAAACACGAATAGAGATAAGCGTTTTACCTGTTAAATCTTTTGGTGATTCAACTTGATAAGTTTGGCCATTATACATAGATAATGCTTGAGCAAAAGCTTGTACCAAATAGTTTTCAAAAGCAGCGAAATAAGCTTTACGTTGCGCATCTGTAGCACTTTTATAATAATTACCTAAAATTAATGCGCCAGCATACTTTACTTGTACATAAGGTAATAAATCAGTTCTTACGATCTCTTTCAGTTTGTTAGGGTTTGATTTTAATGTCGCAGATTGTGAATTCATAGTGCTAAAAAGCTTATCAGCAGAAATTTGCATTTCTTTATAAGGATCATTTTCAGCAAATGCTATCGTACTAAATACTAAAGCTAATACTAACACAATCGTTTGTTTCAATTTTGTTAACATGTGAACTCCTTATTCGTCATTTTTATTTTGTGTATCTTGTTGTTTATCTTTATTTGAGTTGCCAACGCCATAGATAAATTGACCGATTAAATCTTCGATGACCATTGCGGGTTTAGTATTATGTATGACAAAACCTTCTTCAAAGTAAGGTGGAATTTTATTTTTTTGCAAAGCGGCGTTGGCTACGCCGTCAGAATCAATATCAAACTCAGTCATTCGATCAAACCCAAGGTTAATATCAATAAATTGTTCGCCTAATAATCCGGATGTTTTAATTGAAAGCGAACTTGAGCTTGGAATTTTGTTGTATTGTGCATCAATATCTATTGTCACATAAGGTTTGTATATATCTTGTTCAGATGAGTGTAGAGTAATATCACTTATACGCCCAATAACCACACCACCAACTTTTATTGGTGAACGTGCTTTTAAACCTCCTATATTATCAAATACAGCATAAACCCGATAAGTGCTATGGCTAGCAAATGATGTTGGATCGGTGACTTTAAAACACAAAAATAGCACTGAGCAAATAACTAGCAACATAAATAATCCAACGGTAATTTCAACTTTACGATTCATCTCTATGACCTCAATGACTAAACATTAATGCGGTTAAAATAAAATCTAACCCCAAAATAACTAATGATGAATAAACAACGGTATTTGTTGTTGCTCGGCTAATTCCCTCTGATGTTGGTACGCAATCATAACCGTTAAACAGTGCAATCCAAGTGCTAGCAATGGCAAATGCAAAGCTTTTAACAAAACAGTTTCCTAAGTCGTGCCACCAATCTACATTGCTTTGAATTGATGACCAAAAAAATCCCGAATCAATACCTTTCCAATCAACACCAACCAACATACCACCTAAAATGCCAACTGCAACAAAAATAGCTGTTAGAAACGGCATGCAAAAAAATCCAGCCCAAAAACGTGGCGCAATGATTCGTCTTAATGGATCAACTGCCATCATTTCTAAACTTGATAATTGTTCAGTTGCTTTCATTAAACCGATTTCAGCCGTTAAAGCAGAGCCAGCACGACCAGCAAAAAGTAGCCCTGCAACAACAGGACCTAGCTCACGAAGTAGCGCAAGGGCAACCATCATCCCTAAACTTACTTCGGCCCCAAAGGTAGTTAGAATAAAATAACCTTGTAAGGCCAAAACCATGCCAATAAAAAGACCTGATACAATAATAATAGTTAAGGATTGAACGCCAACAAAGTAAAATTGTTTAATCAGTAAAGGAAACTGTTTTTTAAATTGTGGTTTACCAATTAATGCCCCAAAAAGCATAACGCAAGAACGACCTATCATCGCAATAATATTAATAATCCATTGTCCTAATTTTGCCAGTAAATTTAACATTATTTTGTACCTCTGCTTAGGTCTAATTTGTAATCTTCAGCAGGATAATGAAAAGGCACAGGACCATCTGCCAAGCCGTCAAGAAACTGTTTTACTCGTAAATCATCATTATCACGTAATTGCTGTGATGTACCACCTGCAATAATATGTTGTTCGGCTACAATGTAAGCATAATCTGCAATACTGAGCACTTCGGTCACGTCATGGCTAACAACGATACAGGTTAATCCTAATGATTGGTTTATTTCAGATATCAGTTTAACAATAACTCCCATAGATATAGGATCTTGCCCAGCAAAAGGTTCGTCAAACATAATTAGATCAGGATCAAGCGCAATAGATCGAGCTAAAGCTGCTCGCCTTGCCATACCACCTGAAAGTTCCGAAGGCATCATTTTTGCGGCACCACGTAAACCAACAGCTTGTAATTTCATTAAGACTAAATTATGCAATATAGGTTCAGGTAATTTGAAGTGCTCACGTAGTGGGTAAGCAACATTATCAAACACAGTTAGATCGGTAAATAAAGCCCCCGATTGGAATAACATGCTCATGCGTTTGCGTACTTCATAAAGTCGGGAGCGAGACATATTTGAAATGTCTTCACCATCAAATAAAATTTTTCCTGACTGCGGTTTTAATTGTCCACCAATGAGCCTTAGTAGTGTGGTTTTACCTATACCTGAAGGTCCCATGATTGCTGTCACTTTTCCTTTAGGGACATTCAAACTCATATTTTTATAAATAGGTCGCGTTCCACGATAAAATGACATATCGTGAATTTCGACTAAATTTTGCTGTAATGTGTTTGTCACAGTGATTTCCTACACGACCAAAATTACGATTGTTTTTATTCTACTTGATATTTTTCAATAAGGAAATCAATTAAAGATATTGTCTATTTATGGATTATTTACAAGCTCAATAAGTTGATAACTTATCCAATATTTATATTTAACGATATAACTAACTTTAAATATTTTGCTTCTTATTTAGTTTTTAAGTTAGAACCCTAAATTACGTTATTTATGGTAACCGTCAAAAAGAGCTACGCCTTTTCCTTTTTATATTAAGGAAGACTTATGTAGGATACCAATAGGTAATTTTATTCGTGTCTTGCTTTACGAGCTAAGTAGTTTCCTGTACTTTGTACCAATTGGATGAAGATAATTAGAATAACCACACAAATATAAGTGACTGTATTATCAAAACGTTGATAGCCGTATGACACAGCTAAATCACCAATACCTCCAGCACCAATGGCACCAGCCATAGCCGTAGCCCCAATTAAACCTATGGTCGCAGTTGTAAGAGTTAAAATTAAAGAACTAAATGCTTCTGGCAACATAAAATACCAAATAATTTGTATTGGCGTTGCTCCCATTGATTGAGCCGCTTCAATAATACCACTATTCACGTCAAGTAATGAATTTTCAACTAATCTAGCAATGTAAGGAGCAACATAAAATGTTAACGGAACAATTGCTGCTATAGTGCCAATAGAGCTATTTACAATGGCCTTTGTTAAAGGTTGGATAGCAACTAATAAAATAATAAAAGGCAATGAGCGAACTATATTAATAATCGGGTTGATAATACGAAACACTCGACGATTTTCTAATAGTCCATAAGGTCTTGTTGTAACTAAGCAAATACCAAGTGGAATTCCGATTAATGAACCTAAAATTAAGGAGAAAACTACCATAATCAGGGTGTCATAGGATGCTTGAACAAATTGTTCAGTGGTTACTGATGTTGCAAAGAAAGAGACCAAATAGTCAATTATAGTATTAAATATTTCCATTTTTACTCATCTCCCAATGTTTAATTTCAGTGACTTGCACACCGCACTCACGTAAGTAATGTACTGATTCTTTGATATTACTATCGTTACCTTTTAGTTGAACAAACATACTACCTAAAACTGTTTTTTCGATTTCTGACATATGGGCAAACAAAATATTGACGATAACTTTTTGTTGCAGTATAAGTGAATTCATCACGGGTTCTGACGCAGATCGTCCTAAGAATTCGAGCTTAAATAATTTAATATTGTCTTTTTTACCTTCTATTTCTAACAAATTTTCCACAACACCATTTGGAATTTGATCGTTGATCACTGAGCTAACAAAATTTTGAGTAGTTTGGTGTTTTGGTTGTCCAAATACGTCAAGTACGTTACCTTGTTCTATAATTTTTCCTTTTTCCATTACTGCAACTTTATGGCAAATTTGTTCAATTACATGCATTTCGTGAGTAATTAACACGACTGTTATTTTATATTTTTGATTGATTTTTTTGATTAAATCTAAAATAGCTTGAGTGGTTTGTGGATCAAGTGCTGAAGTTGCTTCATCGCATAATAAAATATCAGGATCGTTGGCTAATGCCCGAGCGATACCAATGCGCTGTTTTTGTCCACCAGATAGCTCTTTGGGATAGTTGTTGGCTTTATCACTTAATCCAACAAATTCCAAAAGTTCATAGACTTTTTGTTTAATCGAATGTTTATCTTTTTTGATTAAAATTAAAGGAATAGCAATATTTTCAAATACGGTTTTTGATTCAAGCAAATTAAAATGCTGAAAAATCATACCAATTTTTTGGCGTATTTGACGTAATTCAGCACTAGTTAATTGATTTAATACTTTATTTTGAATAATAACATTGCCTTGAGTTGGCTTTTCAAGAAAATTAATTAAGCGCACTAAGGTGCTTTTACCTGCACCACTGTAACCAATAATGCCGTAAATATCCCCTTTACTGATGGTTAAATTAATATCGTTTAAAGCTTGTGTTGTGACGCCATTTCTTTCATATTGTTTTGAGGCATGTTCAAATTTAATCATTATTCATCGCCTATTTATTTTCTTTTAGTTGAATAAGTGCTTGCTTAGCCAATTTGGATAAATTATTTCTTGTAGGTGTTTGGCATATTCAAAGATTGACAATAATTAATGTATCTAACGGTATCACAGGTTAAATTATTGCTCTAATAATCGTTTTTTATATCTTATTCCATATAGTTATAAGATAGAATTACTTGGAATAAATGAACGCTTTTTTCTGTGCTAGAGTGTATTTTATGCTTTAACGCTTAATGTTTATAGAGGATAGCTGAAATGAAAAATGCGTTTATCAAGCAAAAAATATTTAAATACATATCAGTCGTTTTAGTTGCTAGTTTAGCGTTTTTGACTATTGGTTGTGATAATTCGTCTAAACCAGTCGATAATCAGACAAAAAAAGAAATTAGCATGGGCGTATCACCAGGTCCATATAACGATCTTTTTAATGATGCTGTTAAACCCATACTTGAATCAGAGGGTTATAAGGTTAAATTAGTGAATTTTCCGCATTTACTTGAATCAGACGTAGCTTTAAGTGAAGGTAGTATTGATTTAACCGTTGCACAGCACACAGCTTATATGAATGTGTTTAATGCCCAGCGTAAAGCAAATTTAAAACCAGTTGTACATGTACCATCGGTACCTGCGGCAATATTTTCAAATAAGTTCACCTCACTAACGCAAATTTTTTCAGGAGCAAAAGTTGCTATTCCACAAGATGCTTCTAATGCAGCTCGTTCATATAATCTACTAGAAAAAGCTGGTTGGATAAAATTAAAAAATAATACAAATCCTATTATTGTTAGTAAAAATGATATTGCTCAAAATATTGCAGGTATTGAAATTATTGAAATGGATTCGGCCAATATTCCTAGAGTGCTTAATGAATTAGATTTTGCGGTAATTCCAGGTAGCATTGTTTATTCTGCTAATATTGACTCGAACAAAGCATTACTTTCTGAAACCATCATTCCTGATTTGGAAATTATGGTTGTAGTGAATGAAGGAAACGAAAATAGTCGATGGGCTCAAGATGTGAAGCGTATTTATCAATCTCAACAATTTAAAGATTATATGAAAACGCATAACCAAAATGGTTATTGGGTGATGCCTCAAGAATAAGCAATAGCAAGGTAAAGTTATAAAGAAACGCCCGTTTTATTACGGGCATTTTAGTACCTTATCATCTGTTTATCAACCGTTAACGCCCAAGCATCAATCCCCCCTGTAAGATTATAGAGAAAGTTAGGATCAAACCCGTTTTCTGCTAAATAATGAGCAACAGTTAGGCTACGTCTGCCGTGATGACAATAAATAACAATATCGATTTCATCTGGGATTTTATCTAGATATAAAGGGATCATATTCATTGGAATATGAGTTGCGTTACCAATACTGCAAATGGCTATTTCATTGGGTTCTCGTACATCGAGCAGAAATAGATTATTTTGCTGATTTAATTTTTGTGCAAGTTCTGTGGGAGCGATTTCTTTTATTGTCATTATTTAAAACTTATTAAAGTGATTGTAAAAAAGTTTCAGGAAACTATACGTTTTAGTATAAAACTTTAATTTTAAATTTATTAATGGCACCCTGCAACGATATTGCAGGATGCTATTTCCTACTTAGTCTTCTAGTGCCTTGTTAATTTTTTCAAATAAATCTTTAGATAAATTTTCAATTTTTAGCAATGCTTCAAGTGCTTTTTGCATTTGTTGTTGACGCTTTTTGTCATAACGTTTTAATCGAATTAGAGGATCAATAAGCCTTGCTGCAACTTGCGGGTTTTTTTGGTTTAATTCAGTAAGAATCTCAACTAAAAATTGATAACCACTGCCATCTTCAGCGTGAAATGCCACAGGGTTATTATTTACAAATGCTCCAATTAATGCACGGATCCGATTTGGGTTACTGAGTGTAAATGAGCGGTGAGTTAATAATTTTTTCACGGTAGCAAGAACATTTTTTTCTGGGCTTGTTGCGTTTAGTGCTAACCATTTGTCCATAACAAGTCCATCTTGATGCCATTTGTCATCAAAGTTAGCCAATAACTCAGTTCGACAATCAAGTTCAGCTTTTACAGCTACACTCAAGGCGGCTAAACAATCAGTCATATTATTTGCTTGATAATATTGTTGGTTAACCAATGTATTGGCGTACGAATTATCATCGGCATGAGCTAATAAAGTTAAACAACAGTTTTTAAGTGACCGCTTAGCAATATCGTTATGTTTAATTTGATATTGTGATGTTTTATTGTGATGATAAACGGCTAATAATTCATCATAAAGTTCGTTTGCAAAATGAGTTAACAAAAATAGACGCACTTGATGAATTGCGATTGGATCAACCACAGTAAATAAATTTGCCAACTCGTTTTCAGATGGCAAGGTTAAGATTTGTGCAATAAGGAAAGGGTCAGTTTTTTCTGATAACAATACGGCTCTAAATGCATCTAATACTGAATCAGGCAACATTAAATTTTGATTTTCTTGATAATTTTTTACATTCAAGCGAACATATTTTGCTAATAACATTTGAGCTGCATCGTAACGGCTAAATGCGTTAGTAGCGTGTTGCATTAAGAAAATAAGATCATTATCTTGATAATCATAAGTTAACTTAACAGGTGCTGAAAAATCACGTAGTAATGAAATGATTGGTTTTTGAGTTACGTTATCAAAGATAAATTGTTGTTTGTTTTGTGTTAAATTTAAAACATGGTGAACAGATTTGCCTTGGTATTGTAGTGGAATTATTTCACCATTATGTTGATATAACTCGATATCAAGTGGGATATGCAAAGCCTGTTTTTGTGCTTGATCTTGAGTAGCTGGCGTATATTGTTCTACTGTTAAAGTATATTGTTGATTTTTCTCGTCATAATTATCGGTAACGGTTAATTCAGGTGTTCCTGATTGGCTATACCATAATTTAAATTGAGTTAAATCAATACCTGAGGCATCTTGCATGGCTGCAACAAAATCATCACAAGTTGCGGCACTACCATCATGGCGTTTAAAATAAAGTTTCATCCCTGCTTGGAATTTATCTTCTCCTAATAAAGTATGCATCATTCGAATAACTTCAGCGCCTTTTTCGTACACGGTGACTGTGTAAAAGTTATTCATTTCTATTACTTGTTCAGGGCGAATCGGGTGAGACATTGGGCTAGCATCTTCGGCAAATTGAACGGTGCGCAAAAGTTTGACATCCTCAATGCGTTTTACTGCACGAGATCCCATATCAGCGCTAAATTCCTGATCTCGAAATACAGTTAATCCTTCTTTTAAACTAAGTTGGAACCAGTCGCGACAGGTTACCCGATTACCAGTCCAGTTGTGAAAATATTCATGACCAATTACACCTTCAATACCTAGATAGTCATCATCTGTTGCTGTTTGTGGTTTGGCAAGCACATATTTTGAATTAAAGATATTTAATCCTTTGTTTTCCATTGCTCCCATATTGAAAAAATCAACCGCTACAATCATAAAGATATCTAAGTCGTATTCAAGCCCAAAGCGTGTTTCGTCCCAACGCATGGCATTTTTTAAGCTTGTCATAGCCCACTGCGAACGATCTAAATTACCTTTATCAACGTAAATTTCTAAATCAACTTTCCGTTTTGATTGCGTGATAAACTGATCTTTTAAAATATCAAAATCACCAGCAACTAATGCAAATAAGTAAGCCGGTTTTGGAAAAGGATCTTGCCATTGTACCCAATGACGTCCATCGGCAAGTTCGCCTTGCGCTATGCGATTACCGTTCGAAAGTAGATAAGGATAATGTTGTTTATTCGCGGTAATACGTGTTGAAAAGCATGCAAGAACGTCAGGTCTGTCAAGGTAATAAGTAATATGACGGAATCCTTCTGCTTCACATTGAGTACAAAGCGCATTGCCTGATACATATAAACCTTCAAGGGCTGTATTATCAATTGGTTTGATTTCATTAACAATTGTTAAGGTAAATTCGGTAGGAACGCCTTGGATGATTAACCCGCTTGCTGTAATCTGATAATCATGCCATGGTTGTTCGTCAATATTAACAGAAATCAATTTAAGGTCTTCACCATCTAAAATTAAATTGTCCGCTTCATTATTTTTTTTAACAACACGGCTGCGAGCTGTGACGGTTGTTATTTCGGGTGCTAAATCAAAATCAAGATCAATGTTGGTAATAGTAAAATCAGACGCTTTATAATCAAGACGATTTTTGGCAATAGGTTGCGACTCAGGCGTTTTTGTATTCATATTTTTATGACCTTTTGGTTGGTACTCAATTTATATGTTGTGCTATTTCATATTATAACCGATTAAAAACAATCTTATTACATAATTAATCTATATCTTCATTATTATTCTGCTATAATCTTCGGAATTTTATTTAAAGTAATAGCACTAAATTTACATGTTACCAGCGATAATTACATCAATATTAGATACTGATGCTTATAAGTTGCATATGCAGCAAGCTGTATTTCATCACTATCCAAATACAACAGTAGTTGCACAGTTTCGTTGCCGTAGTGATGATTTATTGGGGCAATATGTTGATGAAATAATACATCAAGTCAAATTAATGGAATCATTAGCGCTGTCTGATGATGAATTTAACTATTTATCAAATATTTCTTTTTTTAAATCTGACTATTTAAATTGGCTCAAAAAATGGCGTTTTAACAGTGATCTGCTCACTATCAAAAATGAAAATGGAGTGCTTTCTATTACAATTGAAGGTAAATGGTTAGATGTTATTTTATGGGAAGTGCCATTACTTGCTGTTATTAGTGAGATTGTTCATAAAGATCGTTCACCAAATATTGGCGTTCCAGAGGCACTAGCTAGGCTAAAAGATAAATTAGCATTGTTTAATGAAAAAACAGCTAATATGGATATGTCTGGTTTTAACTTAATGGATTTTGGTACACGTAGGCGTTATTCGTTTGCGGTGCAAGAAGCTGTTGTCAGTTATTTGAAAACGCACTTTAATCACTTCCATAGCACGAGCAATTATTTACTTGCCTATCGTTTAGGGCTCACCCCTGTTGGAACGCAAGCACACGAATGGTTTCAAGCCCATCAACGTTTAAGCACCAATCTTCAAGATTGCCAAAGAAATGCTCTTCAGGTTTGGTTAGATGAATATCCTAATAACTTGGGAGTAGCATTAACTGATTGTATTACAATGGATGCGTTTTTACGTGATTTTAATTTACACTTTGCCTCTCACTACCAAGGACTTCGTCATGATTCGGGTGATTCAATTGAATGGGGAGAAAAAGCGATTGCTCATTACAAACAGTTGGGCATAAATCCGCAAACGAAAATGTTAGTTTTTTCAGATAGTTTAAATTTTGATAAAGCGATTAATATCTACCAACATTTTAATCATCGCGTAAAATTATCTTTTGGTGTGGGTGGGTTTTTAGCTTGTGATATTCCATCAACAGAAACCAATACTAAATCATTGAATATTGTAATTAAATTAACGGAATGTAATAATCAATCTGTTGCGAAACTATCAGATAGCCCAGGTAAAACGATTTCCCAGGATTTAGATTTTATCGATGAGCTAAAACGAACTTTTAGTGTTAAAAATTGATAATAATTTACACTTAACCTATTGTTCATATTAGAAAATAAAAATTAGTAATAAGGATTTTATTATTCAAAAATTCTATTTTGCTATGGAATAACCATTTGAATATATCTGTATTACTTTAAATATTATTTAAACAATTAATTAATGTAGAGATGGATAATTAAAATGACTTCAATTGCTCCTATTGTTGATGTGTTACAAGGCAAAATTGCTGTTGGTAGCACAATTTCGGTTCAAGGTTGGGTAAGAACTCGGCGTGATTCTAAAGCAGGCATTTCATTTTTAGCCGTTTATGATGGTTCTTGCTTTGATCCTATTCAAGCAGTTATTGAAAATAATTTACCTAATTATGAACAAGAGATCTTACGTTTAACGGCTGGTTGTTCGGTTAAAGTGACCGGTAAAGTGGTGGAGTCCCCAGGTCAAGGTCAAAAATATGAATTACAAGCAACGCAAGTTCAAGTATATGGCTTTATTGATGATCCCGAAACTTACCCAATGGCAGCAAAGCGTCATTCGATTGAATATCTTCGTGAAGTGGCTCACTTGCGTGCAAGAACCAATATTGTTGGTGCGATAACGCGTGTACGCCATACGCTTGCGCAAGCTATTCATCAATTTTTTGATGAACGTGGTTTTTATTGGTTATCAACTCCTATTATTACCGCATCAGATACTGAAGGGGCGGGCGAAATGTTCCGCGTTTCGACACTTGATATGCTAAATCTGCCTAAATCTGATAATGGTAAAGTTGATTTTGATAAAGATTTCTTTGGTAAAGAAGCTTTTTTAACCGTTTCTGGACAATTAAACGCTGAAACTTATGCTTGTGCACTTTCTAAAGTTTATACTTTTGGTCCAACATTTAGAGCAGAGAACTCAAATACTACTCGCCATTTAGCTGAGTTTTGGATGATGGAGCCTGAAGTAGCATTCGCTGATCTAAATGATAATGCAAAGCTTGCTGAAGATATGTTGAAATATGTGTTTAAAGCTGTGCTAGAAAAACGAGCTGACGATATGCAATTTTTTGCACAGCATGTCGATAAAGAAGCAATCAATCGCCTTGAAAACTTTATTAATGCTGATTTTGCTCAAGTGGATTACACTGATGCTATTACCATTTTACAAAATTGTGATGTTAAATTTGAAAACCCAGTCAGCTGGGGAATTGATTTAGCTTCAGAACATGAGCGTTATTTAGCTGAACAACATTTTAAAGCACCAGTGGTAGTAAAAAACTATCCGAAAGATATTAAAGCTTTTTATATGCGTATGAATGATGACGGTAAAACGGTAGCGGCAATGGATGTTTTAGCGCCAGGAATTGGTGAAATCATTGGTGGATCTCAGCGTGAGGAACGTTTAGATATGTTGGATAAGCGCATGGAAGAATTGGGACTCAAAAAAGAAGATTATTGGTGGTATCGTGATTTACGTCGATACGGTACTGTGCCGCATTCTGGTTTTGGTTTAGGCTTTGAACGTTTAATTGTTTATGTTACAGGCGTACAAAACGTGCGCGATGTTATACCATTCCCAAGAACACCGAGGAATGCGAATTTTTGAACTTAATAGAAAATAAAAATAAATATACTTATTTATGATAAAAAGCAAATTGATGTTTGGTTATTTTTTGGATGAAAAACAACCAAACAGAAGTGTTTTTCGTCTTAGACATCATATTTAATGAAAAGTTCGCTTGATTTTAAATTTTTTTTATACATAATTTACGCTACTGTAAAAAGTAAATAAAGATAATAGAAATATTATTTTAACTGAATAATTTTTGTACGAAATTAGACGCTAAACTTATAGGAAAAGTGTCTTATTTATAATAACCATGAGGTAAGAAATGAAACGTAATCTATTAGCAATCGCTATTCCAGCACTTCTAGCTGCTGCTGGAGCAAATGCTTCTATCGAAGTTTGGAACAAAGACGGTAATAAAGTTGATTTTTATGGTCGTGTAAAAGCAGCTAACCATATTACTGACCGTGGACACAAAGATGAAGGTGATCACACTTCAGCTCGTTTAGGTATGTCTGGTCAAACTCAAATCACTAACTGGCTATCAGGTTATGGTCGTTGGGAATATGAAACTAAAACTGGTAAAAAATCATGGGATGAAACTCGTTATGCATTTGCTGGTTTAAACTTTGGTGACTTTGGTTCATTTGATTATGGTCGTAATGACGGTGTGTTAAAAGCAATTACTGCTTATACAGACGTATTACCAGAATTTGGTGGTGATGCAGCTAACAACAACTGGAATGTACTTTCATCTCGTACTAAAGCTGTTGCTACTTATCGCAACAATAACTTCTTTGGTTTAAATGATGACGTTAGCTTTGCAGTTCAATATGCAGATAATGGCGACAACTCAAGTACTGTTGATTCTATCAAAGGTAAATCAAGAGAAGCATATGGTGCAAACATCCAATGGCGTATTTTTGATACTGGTTTAACTGCTGGTGCAGGTTATGCTCAATCAACAGTTAGCCAAACTCGCCACAATACTTGGGCTACTGGTCTTAAATATGATAACTACAACGTATATTTCGGTGCTAGCTACTTCCAAAGTAAAATTAAACAAGTTGGTTTTGAAGATGAAGACGGTGATGCATACTCTTCTGATCTTAAAATCAGAGGTATTGAGTTAGTTGCTCAATATGGTATTGATTTAGAAATTGGTCGTTTAACTCCATCATTAGCATATGTTCAACATAAAGCTAAATACAATGAGTCTCATGGTGAATGGTTATATCGCAATGGTTCAATTACTTCACCATTAGCTAAATATGTTTCTGTTGGTGCAACATATGACCTAAACAAAAACTTCAGCGCTATCGTTGAATATCAATTCAATTTACTTGATCGTAAAGATATTGGTGCAGCAGATAACACAGCTCATCAACGTGACCGTCATTTAAATAAACCTGGTACAAAAGATACTTTAGCTCTTGGTTTAATCTACCAATTCTAATTTCTTAGTATCTCAAAAAAGGCACTTTTGTGCCTTTTTTCTCGCCTTTTAAAGCTATTCCTACCTAAAAACACATTTTATGCTTAAAAGAAATTTATTTCTGGAACTAGAATAAAAACGAATTTCGCAGAAATTATCTAACTAATATTGTTTATTAGCAATGTGAGCAATAAAAATCCAATATCTAAATAGTAGATATCACAATAATAATGTAATTGTTAATCACGTTAGCAATTATTTATTAACCGAGAGCAAAGTAATTTGCATCTTTAATAATAAATACCTATGAGGGTAACAAAATGAAACGTAATCTATTAGCAATCGCTATTCCTGCACTTTTAATTGCAGGCACAGCAGGCGCATCTATTGAAGTGTGGAACAAAGATGGTAATAAAGTTGACTTTTATGGTCGAGTTTATGCTTTAAATTATATTACTGATCGTAACAATCAAACTGGCGAAGGCGATAAAACTACGGCACGTTTGGGTATGTCCGGTCAAACTCAAGTTACTGACTGGTTATCTGGTTATGGACGTTGGGAATATGAAACTGCCACTGGTAAAAATTCAGATAATGAAACTCGTTATGCATTTGCTGGTTTAAACTTTGGTGACTTTGGTTCATTTGATTATGGACGAAACGATGGTATATTAAAGACATTAACTTCTTACACTGACGTATTACCAGAATTTGGTGGTGATGCTTCTGATAATGATCTTTACGCATTAACTGCTCGAACTAAAGCTGTAGCAACTTACCGTAACTCAGATTTCTTTGGTTTAGTAAATGGCCTACGTTTTGCTGTACAATATGCGGACAATGGTGATAATAGCTCTACTCGCCACTTCAATACTTTTGAAAGCCACAACGGTCATGATAGTGCTGAAGCATGGGGATCAGTAATTGATTGGGATATGTTTGATACTGGTTTAACTATAGGTGCAGGTTATGCACAAACAGGTGGACATAAAGATGCTAAATCATGGTCTGCAGGTATCAAATATGACAATAATAATGTTTATTTAGCAGCCTTATACATTCAAGGTAAACAAAAATACGGTTGGAACAATGCCTCAAGTACACGTAATGCTGATGATTTAAAAACTAAAGGTTTTGAAGTTGTAGCACAATACGGTATTGACTTTGACATTGGTCGTTTAACACCATCTGTTGCTTATATCCAACATAGAGTTGAAGATGCATCAAGTTTAGCGAGAAGTGGTGACGTGGGACTTAAAGGTGATGATTTAACTAAATATGTTGATATTGGTGTAACTTACGATTTTAACAAAAATCTAAAAGCGCTTGTTGATTACAAAATCAATTTGTTAGATAAAGATGATATTGGCGCTCGTCGCAGTTTATATGGTAGTGACTATAGTGACAGTCATTCAATTGTCAAAGCAAACACTAAAGATACTGTTGCGCTTGGTTTAATTTATCAATTCTAATTAATTGTAATTGTATATCTTCAAAAAGGCACTTCGGTGCCTTTTTTATTGCTACTAATCTTAACAAATATGTCTTGCACTTTAATAGATACTCTGTTAAAAACGTCATAGACAATCATAGAGTAGGATAACCACAATGCTTTATAGCACACGAAAATTAAAGGCTAAAAAAAATATTGCATTAGTTGCGCATGACCATTTAAAAGATTCTTTATTAACTTGGTGTAAGAAAAATTGTGAAGAGCTTTCTCATCATCATTTGTGTGGTACTGGAACGACCGGCACGTTAATTAAAAAAGAAACTGGCTTAAATATTACTCCAATGCTCAGTGGTCCAATGGGGGGAGATCAGCAAATTGGTGCATTAATTGCTGAAGGTAAAATTGATATTCTAATATTTTTCTGGGATCCACTTAATGCTGTACCACATGATCCAGATGTTAAAGCATTATTGCGGTTATCCACAGTTTGGAACATTCCTGTTGCCACAAATCAAGCTACAGCTAATGCATTAATTCAGTCTTCCATTTTTACTCAAGAGGTTGAAATCGAAATACCAGATTATCAAGCCTATCTAGCTGGAAGGATTAAATAAATGTCCATCCCAAATCAGCAAAATAACTAAATAAATATAATTGATAATTTATTTATTTTTTTGAATATATTATTTTTCAATTCGCCTTGTTAACAAGGTTGGATAGAGTGCATTGTTTACTCTGCTCTAAGAGGATTTATTGATCATACCTGTACGGATTATCTTTATGATATATGTATATAAATTATTTTTCAGCATTTGCCATGGATAATATTAATAATTAGGTTAGCCATATTAAGGCTATTTACAATATTAATTTAAGTTAAACCACCAAACCAAGAATTAAAATGCGGAAGATTGATTAACTTCACCATTTTTAAACAAAATTGCTTCATTGGTATTGAGTTTATGCCAAGTCTCATTGGAAGTTAAAGGTAATGTCGAAATAATTGTTACAACATCGTTTGGTGTAGTGTGCTTTTGAAAATCAATTTCCACGTTTTCATCGAGTAGTTTTGCTTTGCCAAAAGGTGCTTTACGAGTTATCCAGTGCAAATTGGTAGTGCAGTAAGCAAATACATATTGCCCGTCAGAAAGCAGCATATTAAATACACCAAACTGACTTAATTTATCGGCACATTGTTTAATAAAATTAAACAACAGCAAATCATTGTTAGGTTTATGGGAATATCTTTGTTGTAATTGATTAATCAAATAACAAAAAGCATATTCACTATCAGTTTCACCTACGGGTTGAAAAAGCCCAGTATCTAAATTTTGATAGTCAGCCAATTGCCCATTGTGAGCAAAAGTCCAGTTTTTCCCCCATAATTCACGAGTAAATGGGTGAGTATTTTCCAGCGCAACACCGCCTCGGTTAGCTTGTCGAATATGTGCAATCACTGCTTTAGACTTTATAGGATATTGTTGAACCATTTTTGCAATTGATGAAAAACTGCAAGGTTCTGGATCTTTGAATGTCCGGCAACCTTTGCCTTCATAAAAAGTAATACCCCAGCCATCTTTATGAGGACCTTTCTCCCCACCACGTTTAATTAGGCTGGTAAAGCTAAAACAGATATCGGTTGGCACATTAGCGCTCATACCCAATAATTCACACATTTCACTTGGCCATCTCTTTTTCAATAAGCATAATTAGAATATGAATCACTTTAATGTGAACTTCTTGTATGCGATCAGCGTAACCTAGATGTGGAACACGAATATCGACATCGGCAAGCCCATTCATCTTACCACCATCTTTACCTGTAAGTGTAATAATTTTCATGTCTTTTTGTTTTGCAGACTCAATGGCTTTTAATACATTAGCTGAATTTCCTGAAGTTGAAATACCTAAAAGTACATCCCCTTTTTTACCAACACCTTCAACATAGCGAGAAAAAATATAATCAAACCCAAAATCATTACCCACACAAGAAATATGGCTTACATCAGATATTGCAATCGCGGGATAAGCTGGACGATTATCACGAAAACGACCAGTTAGCTCTTCAGCGAAATGCATGGCATCACAGTGAGATCCTCCATTGCCACATGAAAGAACCTTACCTCCATGTTTAAATGAGTCAGCAATTAGCACTGCAGCTTTTTGAATATTTAAAAGATTATTGTTATCAGAAACAAAATTAGTCAATACATCAATTGCTTGATTTAACTCATTACGAATATTGTCAATGTACATCAATATTACTCCATCAATAATTTAATCTATACACCATTGTAATTCGTTAAAAACAGCTTGCAAGAGATAATCGAAAAATAACATTATTTTATCTAAATGTATTAGTTTTTTTCCATATATAAAAATTAAAAAAATTTGGACATGGAAAGTCTGTGATTAAAATTTAGTCTTTATATTATTATTTCTAAA
The DNA here is from genome assembly GCF_001690875.1 of Gilliamella sp. wkB18. Lineage (NCBI taxonomy): Bacteria > Pseudomonadati > Pseudomonadota > Gammaproteobacteria > Orbales > Orbaceae > Gilliamella > Gilliamella sp. wkB18. Next base: position 19,024 of record NZ_LZHM01000068.1, on the reverse strand, counting down.
ATATTTAAACTATCTAAATACAACATTTTCAATTGTTAAATTTATTGTATCTACTTTTAAAAAATTAAAAGGATAGATCTCGGTTGCAACGCTATTTGCTAATAGGATAAGCCTTTAATTTGTGATACAATTTAAGAATAATTTTTTCACCGAAAGTAATAATGAAATTGCATTTAAAATCAATGAATAAGGAATAAATATGCAAACAATTGAAGGAAAAGTTTCTGCACCAAAAGCTAAAGTTGCCATAATAGTGGCTCGTTTTAATCATTTCATAAACGAAAACCTTGTTAATGGTGCAATTGACGCATTAACGCGTATTGGGCAAGTAGAAAATAAAAATATTACGGTTATTTGGGTACCTGGTGCTTATGAAATCCCACTTACAGCTAAAGTTGCTGCTCAATCTAAAAAATATGATGCTATTGTGGCATTAGGAACAGTGATTCGTGGTAGTACAGCACATTTTGATTTTGTAGCTGGTGAATCAAGTTCAGGATTACTAAGCGCAAGTTTAGATTACACCATTCCAGTCGGATTTGGTATTTTAACTACTGAAAGTATTGAACAAGCTATTGAACGTGCAGGCACAAAAGCGGGTAATAAAGGCTCAGAAGCAGCATTAACTGCACTTGAAATGCTAAACATTATTAAAGCAATTAAGGAGTAATTTAGTGGCATTAGTCAATCCTCGTCGTAGAGCAAGAGAGTGTGCAGTACAAGCAATTTATTCTTGGCAAATTTCCAGAAATGATCTTGCTGATGTTGAGGCAAGTTTTCTTGCTGAACAAGATATGAAAGGAGTTGATGCTAAGTATTTTCGAGAACTATTAAATGGCGTTGTTAAAAATAGAACTGATTTAGATGAAAAGATGGCGCCTTTCCTCACAGAACGTACCGTTGAAGAACTTGGTCAAGTTGAATTAGCCGTATTGCGAATTGCACTTTACGAATTACTTAAACGCCAAGATGTTCCTTATAAAGTTGTGATTAACGAAGCTATTGAATTAACCAAAACATTCGGTGCGGCAGATAGTCATAAATTTGTTAATGGCGTATTAGATAAATTAGCGCCAACCATACGTACACGGTAACCGATTAAATGTGAGATTAATATGAACGACAATAACGAACAAAAAAAACCAACCGTTTTTTATACTAAAAAAAGCGAAACAAAAAAATATTCTCGTTCAACAAAAGAGAAAAAAATAAATTGGAATAAAAAATTTAAAGATGATTCATTTCAGTCTAATACTCAACTAGAACGAAATGATCGTATTGAAACTTTTAGACCTAGAGCTGGAAAATCTGGTTTTGTAAGACAAAATATTGTTGTTGAAATTAATCGCACTCAATCACGATCATTAATTGACAATAATTCCCCATGGCAAAAAAAAGTGCGTGACAACGAACAAACGCCAACCTTTGGCTATGACGGGTATCGTCAACGTAAAGAAGAAACACTGGTTTATAGCGAAAACAGTTGTAAAGCCGTTTTCAAACATCGACGCTCAGCCATTGTTAAATTGTTTATTATGCAAGAAATGACCTATCAGTTTAAGGATCTAATAAACTGGCTAGTTAAACAACGTTTAGGCTATGACATTGTATCTAATGAACAAATTTCTAAAATAACCCAGACACAACATCATGGTGGAGTTTGTTTAATTGTTAAAAAACGTGCTTCGCTTACATTAGTGGATTATTTAGAAAGTAATAGTGATAAAGATGACGATTGTGTTTTAGCGATTGATGATATTAATAATCCTCATAATCTAGGAGGATTAATACGAAGTGCTGCATTTTACAATGTTAATGGTGTCATATTACGTCAAACAAACCTGCTCGAAAGTGGGGCAGCTATGCGAGTAGCAGAAGGAGGCATTGAGGCAATTAAATCAATCAAAAGCGATGATTTTGTTGCTTCACTTGATATGCTTAAACGACATGGTTATCAAATTGTTGCACTATTGCCTTGTCAGTTAAAATCAATAGCATCAAGTGAATTACATCAAATTACATTTAATAAAAAGATAGCTATTGTAATTTTTCAGCAAATTAACATGAAGCTAATAAATAATGCTGATGTAGTTATACATCTAAAAGGTAACGAAAATATGCCTGCACTTAATATATCTGTTGCAACAGGGATTTTATTATCTACATTACCAAAGTGATCCTACCCTTAAAAAATTCTATTTTTATTTTGACCACCGCAGACTGAGGTGGTCAAAAATATCTCGCTTCGATTATAAATATGTCAAATAGCATCAATTGGTTAGAAAATGCATTTTAATTCTGTACATTGTTACACAATTTTTAAATGTGTTGGTAAGTATCATGGTTTCAAAAAATAAAGTTGGTTTAATTTTTGGTAAGTTTTATCCTTTACACAGTGGGCATATTTACTTGATTGAAAAAGCAATAAGTCAGGTCGAAGAGCTTCATATCTTTCTTGGTTGTGAAGAATCACGAGATAAACAGCTTTTTGATAAAAGCCATTTACCAAAACAACCACAAGTCAGTGATCGGTTCTCATGGTTAAAAAAAACCTTTAAAGATCGCCACAATATCCATATCCATATATTAGATGAAGCAGGTATTGAATATTACCCAAATGGCTGGAAAGATTGGAGTGATCGCGTCAACCGAATTCTTGATGAGTATAAAATCAAACCAAACGTTATTTTTACTAGCGAACCTCAAGATGCTAAAAATCATGAAGTTTATTTTAATTGTCCAGCTGTAATTATTGATGCGGATCGAAAGTTCATGAATATCAGTGCAACACAAATCCGTAAACACCCTTACAAAAATTGGTCTTTTATTGCGCAAGCAGCAAAACCTTTTTTTGTTAAAAAAGTTGCCATTATTGGTCAAAATAGGTTTTGTGGCTTACCAATTCAACTGGCTAATATTTATAATACTGAATATGTTTCCAATGGCTATATTAATTATATTGAGCGAGAAATTTCCACGCAACATAATAGACGTTATTTAAATGAAACTGACTATATTAAAATTGCTATGTTACATGTCGAACGAATTAACAATGCTGAATTGACTGCAAATAAATTACTTTTTACTTCAATCGACTTTGACACACTAGCTCGATACTACAGCCAAATTTTTCAAAAAGAGCATGAAGTGTTAAAAGCCCTAACAGAGAGTTATCATTTTGATTTAGTTATTTATGAAAAGGATTTAGATCCTAAACAGTCAGCATTAGAACATTTTGAAACTGTTACCAAAATGGTTGATACATTACTGATTTAGTTCATCACATTTATAATGGCTTATGCTAAAATAGGCTAAATCTTTGTGATAGGTAAATTTTATGTCTCAATCTTCTGACAAACAAGATAATACAAATCAAGAAAAAATTGATTTTGGCTATACGCAAGTCCCAAAACAAGAAAAAGTAAAACGTGTTGCTGAAGTATTTCACTCCGTTGCCGATAAATATGATGTTATGAATGATCTCATGTCATTTGGTATCCATCGAATTTGGAAAAAAGTGACTATTGAATACAGTAGTGTACGTAAAGGGCAAAAAGTTTTAGATCTGGCTGGTGGAACAGGTGACTTAACGGCAAAATTCTCGCAGCTGGTTGGTGATGATGGATTAGTTGTGTTAGCTGATATTAATGAATCGATGTTAAAAGTAGGGCGAGATAAACTTCGAGACAAAGGCTTATTTAAAAATATTGAATATGTACAAGCTAACGCCGAGGAATTACCTTTTGTGGATAACTATTTCGATTGTATTACAATCTCATTTGGCTTACGGAATGTCACTGACAAAGAAAAAGCATTACGATCCATGTGGCGAGTATTAAAGCCTGGCGGTCGTTTATTAATCCTTGAATTTTCCAAACCACAATATCAAATTTTAAATAAAGCTTATGACTTATATTCATTTACCATGTTACCATTAATGGGCAAAATTGTGGCAAATGACTCTGAAAGTTATCGCTATTTGGCTGAATCCATTCGTATGCATCCTGATCAAAATACATTGAAAAAAATGATGGAAGAAGCCGGATTTGCTAATGTGAAATACCACAATATGACAGGTGGAATTGTAGCGTTACATACTGGATTTAAATTTTGATGCGATGAGACATAATGACATTTTTTCGATTATATAAAATATTAACACTATTTCGTGCTTATCAACTAAACGAACTGTTACCAAATCATCGTTCATCTAAATGGTTACGCTTTTTATTGCTATGTTTATTTTGGGTTAAACCTAAAGCAAAAGAGCAAGCCATTGGCGAACGTCTACGCCAAGCGCTACAAGAGCTAGGACCTGTCTGGATTAAGTTTGGGCAAATGATCTCAACTCGGCGTGATGTTTTACCGACAGATATAGCAAATGCCTTAGCAAAATTACAAGATCAAGTTGATCCTTTTGACGGTAAAAGAGCTCAACAAATGATTGAAGAAGCACTTGGACAACCAATTGACTATTATTTTGCAGATTTTGATCAAAAGCCCTTAGCATCAGCATCCATTGCACAGGTACACACAGCGATCTTAAAACGTAGTCAAGCTGAGGTAGTTATTAAAGTACTACGGCCTGATATTTTGCCTATTATTCAAGCTGATATTCGTTTAATGTATTTTGCTGCCAAACAATTTACAAAGCGAATAAAATCAGGCGAAAAATTGCATACAGTTGAAATTGTGCATGATTATGAAATGACACTACTAAAAGAGTTAGACTTACTGCAAGAAGCTTATAATACGGATAAGTTACGTGCTAATTTTATTAATAGCGATATTTTATATATTCCTTATGTCTATCAAGATTTTTGCCGGAAGAATATCCTTGTTGAAGAACGTATAAAAGGCGTTCCCATTGCAGATATCGAGCAACTCAGACAAAATAACGTCAATATGAAGCTACTTGCTGAACGTGGTGTACAAGCTTTTTTTACACAAGTATTTCGTGATAACTTTTTTCATGCAGATATGCATCCTGGTAATATCTTTGTGGATATCACTGATCCAAACAACCCGCGTTATATTGGTATAGATTGCGCTATTGTGGGTAAGCTAACTGAAGATGATCAACATTATCTGGCGGAAAACTTTCTAGCATTTTTTAATCGAGATTATCGAAAAATAGCAGAAACTTACATTACATCCGGTTGGGTGTCTGACTCTACTGATCCTATCGCCTTTGAAATGGCTATGCGTAATGTTTGTGAGCCAGCTTTTGCAAAACCACTAGCTGAAATCTCATTCTCTCAGATATTGCTTCAATTATTTAAAGTTGCCAGAAAATTTGAAATGGAAATTCAACCACAATTAATTTTACTACAAAAAACCTTATTTTATATTGAAGGATTAGGTCGCCAGCTCTATCCAGAGCTTGATTTATGGCAAACAGCTAAACCCTTTTTAGAAAAATGGTATGAAGAAAAATATAGTGTAAAAAAAATATTGCAACAAGCTTGGGATTCACTACCACAATGGCGTACAGTTATTCCTGAGCTGCCAGCAAAAATAAACGATTACCAACGAATAACAAAACAGATGAACAATCAATTAAAACTTATCAATGAAAAATTACAACAAAGTAAAAAGCATGAACGTAATTTATATGGTTTATTGGCGTTAATATTAGCTTTATGTATAACAGTGCTTATTGTCCGTTAAATGAGCTATTTGGGAATCTTATAATTTAAGTGTATAATTGGACAATTACCCCACGTTGGAGATATTATCATGATGCCAAGCTTACCCCAACTACTCATATTAATTGCCGTTATTGTATTGTTATTTGGAACGAAAAAATTACGCTCATTAGGATCGGATCTTGGGGCGTCAATCAAAGGTTTTAAAAAAGCAATGAGTGATGACGATGACAAAAAAGAAAGTGATTCTATGCAAAAGATCGACAAGATAGATTCATCAAATGATGATAATGGCACTAAAAAAGAGTAGCCTGTGTTTGATATCAGTTTTGGTCAATTACTATTAGTATTAATTATAGGACTGGTTGTATTAGGACCAGAACGTTTACCTATTGCCATAAAGACAGTTGCTGGTTGGATAAAAGTACTACGCCGTATGTCAGCAACTGTACAACTAGAGTTAAATAAAGAGCTCAAATTGCAAGAATTGCAAGACAGCCTAAAAAAAGCGGAACTAAGTGGTTTAAAAACGCTAACCCCAGAAATTCAAGAATCAATTGATGATTTAAAACGTGTGACAGAATCACTACAAAAAGAGATCGATTCAGCAACGCAAATAGATACTCACACTCATTTAGATAAAGATAAATAATGACAGACGACGCAACTCAACCTCTAATTGGACATCTTGTTGAACTTAGAACACGACTATTACGCTGTATTATCTGTATTTTACTGGTATTAGTTTGCTTACTTTATTTTTCAAATGATATTTATCGCATTGTTGCCAATCCACTTATTAGCCAATTACCGCAAGGCAGCAGTATGATAGCAACGGACATTGCCGCACCGTTTTTTACACCCATTAAATTGACTGTTGTAGCGGCAATATTTATCTCGATTCCTTACGTACTGTATCAAGTTTGGGGGTTTATCGCACCAGCCCTTTATCAACACGAAAAACGTTTAGTAATGCCACTGATTATATCGAGTACTATTTTGTTTTACATTGGTATTGCTTTTGCTTATTTTGTCGTATTTCCACTAGCTTTTTACTTTTTTATTCACACAGCACCTATTGATGTAGCAATTAATACTGATATCACCAAATATCTTGATTTTGTCATGACACTTTTTATTGTATTTGGATTTGCTTTCGAAGTGCCAGTTGCCATTATATTACTTTGTTGGACAGGCATAACAACGCCTAAAAGCTTACGCAAAAAACGCCCATATATTATTGTTGGGGTATTTGCTATAGCTATGTTTGTCACACCACCAGACGTATTTTCACAAATCTTATTAGCGGTACCTATCTGTTTACTGTTTGAAGTTGGCACTTTTTTTGCCCGTTTTTATCAGCCACGAAAAAACGACAATACAGAAGATGACGACAGTTATGAATCTGATAAAGATAGTTAACAGATAAAAGATGAATTAACTGAATAATTAAGGATAACAAGTCATAATGAACACATCATTACCTGATTTTAACCATGCTAATGTATTAGTTGTAGGCGATATTATGTTAGATCGCTATTGGCATGGAGGAACCAACCGTATATCGCCTGAAGCACCAGTACCTGTTGTCAAAATTGATTCGCTAGAAGAAAGACCAGGTGGTGCTGCGAATGTCGCAATGAATATCACTTCGCTTTGTGGTAATGTGCGTTTAATTGGGTTAACTGGTATTGATGAACCGGCTAAAATTCTTAATGAACAATTAAGTAAACACCATGTTCAATGTGATTTTGTCTCTGTCTCAACGCATCCTACCATTACTAAATTACGCGTATTATCCCGTAATCAACAATTAATTCGTATTGATTTTGAAGAAGGATTTGGCAATGTTGATGCAAGCCCAATTCTTGAGCGCATTCAAACAGCGCTGGCAACCCATAAAGTATTAGTACTTTCGGATTATGCCAAAGGAGCACTATCTGCGGTTCAATCAATGATTAAACTTGCTAATCAAGCCAATATACCAATCTTAGTTGATCCAAAAGGAACCGATTTTGAACGTTATCGTGGGGCAACCTTATTAACACCTAATATGTCAGAATTCGAAGCCGTGGTTGGGCATTGTCAAACTGAAGAAGAAATTGTTGAAAAAGGTTACCAACTCATCAAGCAATATGATTTAAAAGCCCTATTAGTGACACGTAGCGAAAAAGGCATGACCTTATTACAGTTAGGTAAACCAATTTATCATTTACCGACTCAAGCAAAAGAAGTATTTGATGTAACAGGTGCTGGTGATACTGTAATTGCTACATTAGCCGCAGCTTTAGCAGCTGGTCTCTCTTTAGAAGAGAGCTGTTTTTTAGCCAATGCTGCAGCTGGTGTCGTTGTTGGAAAACTAGGAACTTCAACCGTTTCTCAAGTAGAACTTAGCAATGCTATTCGTGCACGAGTTGATGACGGTTTTGGCGTAATGACAGAAGAAGAGCTAAAAGAAGAGGTAAAAAAAGCACGCATGCGTGGCGAAAAAATTGTCATGACTAATGGGTGTTTTGACATATTGCATGCGGGGCATGTTTCTTACCTTGCTAATGCTAGAAAACTTGGTGACCGCTTAATTGTTGCAGTTAATAGTGATGCTTCGGTTAAACAATTGAAAGGGGCATCAAGACCAATTAACCCACTAATGCAACGTATGATCGTCTTAGGTGCACTAAATTCAGTGGACTGGGTTGTACCGTTTGAAGAAGAAACCCCACAACGGCTTATTGCTAATATCTTACCCGATGTCTTAGTTAAAGGTGGTGATTATAAACCAGAAGATATAGCAGGAGGGAAAGAAGTTATCGCTGCTGGTGGAAGCGTTAAAGTACTTAATTTTGAAGATGGTTGCTCAACGACTAATATTATTAATGCGATCAAAAACCGCTAAAACTTAACTAACTTAATCTAATCGGCTTCTTAGCTAAGTAGCCGATTTTTTCAATATCATACTAATTAGCTTCTTATGTTTTTCTTTGTGTTAATTGATAAAGATAGACATAAGCATAAACAAAGTATTCACTCAACTTAACCTAATAATAAAATGAATTTTTATAGATTATTAAGATAATTGATAGTTGATATCTATTATAAAATTTTAAAATTAATGCTTTTTTTATGCATTACTTTGTGTAAAGCTAGTGCACAGTTTAGGGAAAAGATGACAGAGGATATTTAATGACTAAACATTATGATTATATTGCTATTGGCGGCGGTAGCGGAGGGATAGCATCAGTTAATCGAGCGGCGTCTTATGGGAAAAAGTGTGCCATTATTGAAGCAAAATTATTAGGTGGAACCTGTGTTAATGTTGGTTGTGTGCCCAAAAAAGTCATGTGGTATGGTGCTCAAATTGCAGAAGCGATTAAACATTATGGTCCCGATTACGGTTTTGATACCACTATTAATCAATTCAATTGGGATAAATTAATTGCTAGTCGAACTGCTTATATTGATCGCATTCATCAATCTTACGATCGGGTACTTACTAATAACAAAGTTGACGTCATTCAAGGGTATGCAAAATTTGTTGATTCTCACACCGTTGAGGTAAATGGCGAACACTATAGTGCTAATCATATTCTAATTGCTGTTGGAGGAAAACCAAGCATTCCCAATATTCCAGGTGCGCAATATGGCATTACTTCAGATGGCTTTTTTGCTCTAAAAGCCTTACCAAAACGTGTGGCAGTTGTTGGTGCAGGTTATATTGCTTGCGAAATAGCAAGCGTATTACACGCCTTGGGCGCGCAAACTCATCAATTTGTTCGCAATGCTACACCACTACGATCTTTTGATCCGCTTATTGTTGAAACCTTAATGGAAGTTATTGCTACTGAAGGGCAACAACTACATACTTTTGCGATTCCAAAATCGGTAATTAAAAATAGTGATGGTTCATTAACATTAAATCTTGAAAATGGCGAAAGCTACACAGTTGATTGTTTAATTTGGGCGATTGGACGTGATCCAGCAACAAATGACATGAATTTACAGGCAGCGGGAATTGAGGTTGATAATAAAGGTTTTATCATCGTCGACAAATACCAAAACACCAATGTTCCGGGCATCTATTCTGTCGGTGATGATACAGGCGCTATAGCGCTAACACCTGTTGCGGTTGCTGCAGGACGTCGCTTATCAGAAAGATTATTTAACAATAAACCTAATGAGCATCTAGATTACAGTAATATTCCGACCGTCGTATTTACTCATCCTGCAATTGGAACAGTAGGACTGACTGAACCAGAAGCAATACAGCAGTATGGAGAAGAAAACGTAAAAGTGTATAAATCAACATTTACAGCAATGTACACCGCAGTCACACAGCATCGACAACCTTGTCGAATGAAATTAGTATGCGTGGGGAAAGATGAAAAAATTGTTGGTATTCATGGCATTGGTTACGGAATGGACGAAATGTTACAAGGCTTTGCTGTCGCACTTAAAATGGGTGCAACGAAAAACGACTTTGATAATACGGTAGCGATTCACCCAACCGCTGCGGAAGAATTTGTTACCATGCGTTAAAAAAATTGTGGCACTAATAATAAAAAAGCAGGGCGTTGGCCCTGCTTTTTTATTAATAACCTGTTATGATTCATATTGTTATTATTAACCCGTTTACTGATTAACGATTTACATCACCCAGCCAACCATTTTTAGCTAATGGATAAAAACCTACTCCAACGGCAATTAACGCCACAAACGAGATATAAATACCAGCACCAAGATAACTATATTGACCTAATAAATGCTCAGGGCTTAATAGATAAATAGTTAATGTTGGTGTAAATGCACTAAATAGCGCATAGGCTAAATTATACGAAAATGACAAACCTGAATAGCGGATTGCAGGTGGAAAAGCCCTTGTGCCAACTATTGCTGTCATGGCAACTGAACCAATAAATAGCCCAAATACAGCCCAAATCAGATAAAGTTTAATTAAAGACATATTTGGAGACAAAGAGCTATAAAATACAATGCTCATAATAGCAAGCCCACCCCAGTTAATCAGCATGGTTTTGCTTGTACCTAGTTTATCTTCTAACCAACCAAAAATAATACAACCGATAGTTAATGTTAACGCTGCAATACAGCCACCAATGCGCCAATCAAGATTAGCAAAATGGTACATACCGCCTACAATACGACCAGGCGTAATTAAAATACCCACCATAATGGCGGTCGATAACGACCAAGTCAAAAGCGCCACAATCACGCAGGCTGTTTTATGTTTTTGAAGCACAGTAACCACAGGAATCTTTTTCTCGATCGCTTTACGTGCTGCTAACTCTTTAAAGATAGGAGTTTCGGATAAAAAACGACGTAAATAAACCGAAATAACCCCAAAAATGCCACCAATAATAAACGGAATACGCCAAGCGTAATCTAAAATATTCTCGGTAGTAAAACAAAGATCAATAATAATGGTTACAATAAAACCAAGCAAAATACCACCAGTAATACCTGAAGTTAACGTACCGATACCTAAACCATAACGTTGCTTTGGCACATGCTCAGCAATAAACACCCAAGCCCCTGGCATTTCACCACCAATTGCGGCACCTTGAAGCATACGCATTACTAATAATAACAAAGGTGCAAAAATGCCAATCATGTCATAAGTTGGCAAAACACCGATAATAAATGTTGGTAATGCCATCATTGCCACGCTTAAAGTAAACATTCGCTTACGTCCCACTTTATCGCCAAAGTGCGCCATAATAATGCCGCCAACAGGACGAACCAAATAACCCGCTGCAAAAATCCCCCAAGCAAACAAATCTAACGTTAATGGTGATAAAAAATGCGGCAAAAATAGAGGTTTGACAATGGTATCGATATAAAGAGCGTAGATAACAAAATCATAAAACTCTAACGTACCCCCCAAAGAGGATAAAACTAACGTTTTAAAATCCTGACGATTTAATGGTCGAGCACTTGGCTGCCATTGCGTGTTAATTTCAAACTGACTCATGACAAAACCTTATTATTAAATTACGATAGAAAATAAAAAATCTACCTTTTATTGATCTAAGCTAAAAATGTGAAATTTATTCTGCCATAAAACAATCTTCTTTTTTTCATCATAAAAAAATTTAATATATACAACAAATCTGCTTATTTGATTTATAATCCAACCAATTTATGCTTAAAAAATCTAAATCTCAATAAAGCATAAACAATAACGAATAGGTTGGATAAAATTTGATGAAAAATAATAAAAAAGTACGCTGCAGTTGGGTCTTGAACGATCCAATATACATCGATTATCACGATAACGAATGGGGAATCGCTCAATATGATAGCCTTAAGCTATTTGAGAAAATTTGCCTTGAAGGACAACAAGCGGGATTATCGTGGATCACTGTTTTGAAAAAACGCGATGAATATCGACGTTGCTTTTTTAATTTCGACCCACAAAAGATTATTCAGCTAACGCCTGAAGACATTGAACATCTTTTAAAAAATAAAGGACTAATTCGTCATCGTTTAAAGCTAAATAGCATTGTAAAAAATGCTCATGCTTATTTAAAGATGCAAAAAAGTGGTGAAGATTTCTCGCAATTTATTTGGTCATTTGTTAATAATAAACCAATTATTAACCATTTTAACGACAAAAGCGAAGTACCAGTAAGTACTGATATATCAGAAAAAATGTCAAAAGCGCTAAAAAACAAAGGATTTACATTTGTTGGTTCTACCATCTGTTATGCTTTTATGCAGTCCATGGGATTAGTTAACGATCATTTTGAAAATTGTTATAAAAAATAAAGGAAAAAATGGATGATAGTAAAATCAATAAAGTATGGTATAGCCTTAATATTAGCCTATTTTATTATTGCTAACATTGCGATTTATACTTCTTCGTTACAAAAACCAATAAAAAATGCCGATACCGTAGTTGTATTGGGATCACAAGTGATTAATACACCTGCCATAGCTCCACCTACTTTAGCCGAGCGTTTAAATATTGCCATAAATTATTTACAAAATAACCCACAAACCAACGTTGTTGTTTGTGGCGGACAAGGCAAAGACGAATCTGCAACTGAAGCTAGTGTAATGGCTCAATATTTAATTGAAAAAGGGATCGATGCTAATCGAATTTATCAAGAAGACAAATCAACCCGAACAGCCCAACAATTTATCTATGCAAATCGTATATTACCCTTAGGCAAAACGGTTGTGGTAACCAATGATTTTCATTTATTGCGATCGCTAATGCTTGCTAAACGTTCAGGAATTAACGAAGTATCAGGTTTAGCGGCGCCATTAGATTTGACTAATGGCGATAAATATATCGCATTAATAAGAGAACCCCTAGCACTAGCAAATTCTTGGTTATTTGACCACCCAAGCGATAGCATAAAACCAGAAAACTCATTATTAACTCAATAAACTAACTAAAACTATCAGCGCATAGTGGCAAAACCAAGGACAACTGCTGTTTTTGCCATGCTTCCATGATATTATTAACCATTAAAATTTAAATCAGCTACAGATCAATATGAAATCAGATACAATTGTTGCACAAGCAACGCCACCAGGTCGTGGTGGTGTAGGTATATTGCGCATTTCTGGACCCAAAGCCCAAGCCGTGGCTCAGGCAGTATTAGGGCAAATACCCAAACCAAGGTATGCGCATTATCTTCCTTTTTTAGCTACAGATGGCACAACCTTAGATGAAGGTATTGCGTTGTTTTTTCCTAATCCACACTCTTTTACAGGCGAAGATGTACTTGAATTACAAGGGCACGGTGGTCCAGTTATTTTAGACTTGCTTTTAAAACGAATACTTGAGATCCCAAATATTCGTATTGCAAAACCGGGCGAGTTTTCAGAGCGAGCCTTTTTAAACGATAAATTAGATTTAGCTCAAGCCGAAGCCATAGCTGATTTAATTGATGCTAGCTCAGAACAAGCGGCAAAATCGGCGATATCATCCTTACAAGGTGTATTTTCTAAAAAAGTGAATGCATTGGTTGAATCCTTAATTCATTTACGCATATTTACTGAGGCAGCAATCGACTTTCCTGAAGAAGAAATTGACTTTCTATCTGACGGCAAAATCGAAGCACAACTTAATGAAGTGATTGCTAGCTTAAGCGAAGTTCGGCAAGAAGCTAAACAAGGATCATTGTTACGAGAAGGCATGAAAGTAGTCATAGCAGGGCGTCCTAATGCTGGAAAATCAAGCTTACTAAATGCCTTAGCTGGACGTGAAGCTGCCATTGTGACTGATATTGCTGGCACCACGCGCGATGTACTACGTGAACATATCCATATTGACGGCATGCCGCTACATGTTATTGATACCGCAGGTTTACGTGAAGCTAGTGACGAAGTGGAACGAATCGGCATAGAGCGGGCTTGGCAAGAAATTAAACAAGCCGATAGAGTACTGTTTATGGTTGACAGCACAACCACAACCGAAACCAACCCCGAAAAATTATGGCCTGAGTTTATTGAACGCTTACCTAAAAATATGCCAGTAACCGTAATTCGTAATAAAGCCGATTTAACGGGTGAAAAGCTAGGGTATAGTGAAGTAAATGGCTACTCACTAATTCAGCTTTCAGCTCGAACGGGGGAAGGTGTTTCACTATTACGCAATCACCTAAAACAAACAATGGGCTTTACCAGTAGCACAGAAGGTGGATTTTTAGCACGTCGCCGCCACCTTCAAGCACTTGAAAAAGCCGCTGAACACTTAAACAATGGTAAACACCAGCTAATTACCTTTCACGCAGGTGAATTGCTAGCCGAAGAGCTAAGACTAGCCCAAGAAGCCTTAAGTGAAATCACCGGAGAATTTACTTCTGATGATTTATTAGGCCGTATATTCAGTTCGTTTTGTATTGGTAAATAAGGTTAATGATTGATAGCTTTGCATTTTAATTATAATTGATTAAAACTTATCAAAAGAGAGCGGAATAAATGGGATATTTTACTCAATATCCTAAAATACATCATGGCTTTTTACGACCTCTTCTTTTCCATTTTTTGGTTCTATGCCATTTAATCTGCATTCTTATATCAAAAACTAATGCTAATTTAAATATTCTTACTAATACATAAAATAACGTAAAACATATTCCCAAAGTTATTGGAATGAAAAAGGCCTTTTGCTCATTAACTATTTTTGATATTTTTTTTTGAGACTCTTCAGAGTTAAAGTGTTCACAAATTATTTTTGTGGTTGTGAAAGATACCTTATGGTGCTCAGCCCATTTTTTTTCATCAAAGCCGGTTTCATTACACATTGAAGCATTTAAATACCATGTGCTATTGGTAAAAGGTATAAATGCATACTGGGAGTTTTTGGCATAATTATTAGATACCCAAAACCATGGTTCATTTTTTTCTACTTTGATTAGGGCTGAAGAAGTAAAAGAAAAATTAGTACACATAAGAAATACAATAAATAAAATGAGTAAAACAATAAAGTTACAAAATATTTTCCATAACGTTATTTTTGGGTAGGAAAGGGTTTTAATATTGAAATGTGGCTTAATTTTAATGATTTGACTTGCTGCCACTCCGTTTCTATGTAACCACTTTTGATATTTTTTAATCTGTTCATAACTCGTCGCTGATACGCCATACAACGTATTAAAGTGAAATATATCTATGTTCCTTTTATGAAACCTTTGCAAGTTAGTATTCGAAAATTCCGAATATTTTTTACCTAATATAAACATCAAAATTCTATTTTTTATCAGAAAATAAATCTTCCATTTATAAATAAAAAATACCGCTATTACAGCAACGATAAAGTATAGAATATATTCAAAATAAGGTAATTGAATTAAAGCTAAAATCTGATTATCAACTGTTTCTTTTGTCACTTTATTAAACCGATTCTTATTGTTAAAAAATTGCTATCTACATAAATTAAAAATTTTATTTTTTCCATAACTATGCTTTTTTATTGAAAAAAACTTATTCACTCACAAAACAGCAATCACTGAACTTAGCCATTGATTTTGGGTTATAGATGTAATTAAATTATTTTTATGGGAAGCAATGACCGATTCACAACCTAATGCTAATGCGAGCCAATATGAAAGTTCGTCTTGATTGCCCCCAATTCTTTGTAACTTATTAACATCCTCTAATTCAATGTGATTTTTAGACAAATTGATTAACACTTCTTTTTCTTGCTTGTTAGTTAAATTAGCAAGCCAAAGTTGATTTACTTGTTTGATTACTGGTTGCATATCAACCATTTGTTGAAAAGCAAGCTGTAGATCGCTTGTGAACATTGGTCTTAAAATTTCAACTAGGGCAATATCAATACCCATATCTTGGTAATGTGATTTTTTCACAAGCAAGAAAGCAGTTAAAAAACTTGAACTTTGTGACTTAGTATTATCGACAATAATTAATTCAAGCTCAGGTTCTGTTGTATCCACCCATTTAGTTAACTGTTCTACATCAATTTCATTTTCGATTTTCTGCGATAGCGAATAACGCTGTTTGATTCCGATCTTTTGATAAGCTTGACTAATTGTGTTTTCAATACAAATATCAGCATGTTGTGATGAATAAACAGTAATATTTATTGATTCTGTTTTCGGAAGTTTATTTAGTACAGAACGCATTGAAACAAACAAATCTTCGATAGAGTGTGCTGTATCAAATTTATCATTAAAGGTTAATGATTTATTTACTTCAGCACTTATATTTGAACCATTATTAAGTATTTTGTTTGCAGTTACTTGGTTAGGTAAAACATAAAAGCTATCAAGAACAACCAATGATTGCATCGCCCATTTTTGCCAATTTTGTTCGATATTTTTTTGTTCTTGTTGCCATATATTATATTCTTCTTGGGCAAGCCCATAAAAATAGATTCGAATACTAAAAGCAATTCCTCCAATAATTAAGGTAATCAGTGTCGAACCTACCCAATAAGTCCACTGAGAGCTATAACTACTGTCTGGCCACAATCTGGCTAGTATAAAACTCGTAATAAAAAATAACAGGGTAATAAACATTCCCCATGTTCTCCAATGTAACTTTGCTGGTGGTTTTGCAATGTTGCTAACGTTAGGTTTAGACCAAGACATACTATCTAACTCTATAATTTATTAATGATTAATATTACTTAAGGCTATAGGTATATTATCTATAACTATAATCTTATTACGTTAAAATATATCTAAGATACATTTTTATGGTGAAACAACTTAAATCAATACGTATTATGGTGCCACCAATACTGGTAAATTCATCGCCCCAGCAGGGTAATACTGGGGGGGTTGCGTTGCGTCGCCATGATTTATCGACCATTTGATTTTGAATTTTATAAAAGGTTTTTAGGCTCATATTTGTACGTAGTATTCCTTATTAATCTTTTTAATAATAAAAAAGATTACTATCATATATTTTGTTTATATAGTTAGTTTTAGGTTTTTGATTATTTGACTTATATTTTCCTTGAAACTTTAATTTCCAACATTTTCTATTGGTAAATTTTCTTAAATCGATCCTTGATATTTTTTTAAAGTTTAAAGCTTTAAAGATTTGTTCGGCAATTTTCACTTTAGTTTTAAAGCTGTCTTTTAATGCAATAATAAAACCAATAACAGCAAAACTACCAAAAGCAATTGAAGCAGCTGAAATATTGTTTTTATAATTATTACTCAAAGTAACTACGTCATCTAAATCATGATAATATATATATATGCCCGTCACGACTATCAGTGCAATCATCAAAGTCATAATAGTACATTTAAGGCAAAATACAGAATAAGCCCAACGCCCTCGAAAACAGTTAGGGCAAACGCTGATGATCCTCTCATCAGGTTTGGCAATAGCATAGAGTTCGTAATGGTCGTTTTGCCATTCGGCAACGACAATCACTTCATCCCCTGGTTGAAACGGGCAATCACCAAGCCAACCACGGTAAATTTCATCGCCAATTTGAACATTAACAAAATTAGCCTCACGTAAAACAGGGTCATCTTCTGGCAAACCTGTTAAACCAACTTGCCCGCGTAAGGTACCAATAATGGCGCCCATTCGCGCTGCTCTATTGACTCGCTCCATGGATTCTTGCATATTTTGGTAGGATTCAACTTCAAACGCTTGTTGCTGTGTTTGTAAATCAATGCGTATTATGGTGCCACCAATACAGGTAAATTCATCGCCCCAGCAGGGTAATACTGGTGGCGTTGCGTTGCGTCGCCATGATTTATCGACCATTTGATTTTGAATTTTATAAAAGGTTTTTAGGCTCATATTTGTACGCAGTATTCCTTATTAATCTTTTAATAATAAAAAAGGTGATTATCCTTAATTCTCGAATTATAGGTAATTTTAGGAGTTTGCTTATTCTCTGTATATTTACCTTGTCGTTTTAACTTTCTAACTTTTTTATTAGTGAATCTCCTTAAATCAATCCTTGATATTCTTTGTAAATTTAGAGCCCTAAATATTTGTTCGGCTATTTTCACTTTAGTTTTAAAGCTGTCTTTTAAAGCAACAATTAAACTGATAATAGCAAAAGAGCCAAAAACAATGCCAAAAGTACGAAAATTCCTAATAAATCTTATATCTAAAGATAATACCGCATCTAAACCATAGGAATAGATATCAAGGCAAGTAAAAAATAACAATATTATTGATAAAGTCAAAACGGTACACTTTGCGCAAAAAATAAAATAAGCCCAACGTCCTCGAAAACAGTTAGGGCAGACGCTGATCATCTTCTCATCAGGTTTGGCAATAGCATAGAGTTCGTAATGGTCGTTTTGCCATTCGGCAAC
Source organism: Gilliamella sp. wkB18 (assembly GCF_001690875.1). NCBI lineage: Bacteria > Pseudomonadati > Pseudomonadota > Gammaproteobacteria > Orbales > Orbaceae > Gilliamella > Gilliamella sp. wkB18. The sequence continues at coordinate 594 of NZ_LZHM01000068.1, read as the reverse complement.
GACAATCACTTCATCCCCCGGTTGAAACGGACAATCGCCAATCCAACCGCGGTAAATTTCATCGCCAATTTGAACATTTACAAAGTTGGCTTTTCGAGGCAGTGGTTCAACTCCAGCCTCACCAGTTAGACCCACTTGCCCCCGAAATGTGCCAATAATTGCGCCAATTTTTGCTGCTCTATTTAATCTTTCAACGCTTTCTTTAACGTTTTCATATGATTCGACCTCAAATTGGCGCTTTTCTTCTTGTAAATCAATGCGTATTATGGTGCCACGAATACTGGTAAATTCATCGCCCCAGCAGGGTAATACTGGGGGGGTGGCGTTGCGTCGCCATGATTTATCGACCATTTGATTTTGAATTTTATAAAAGGTTTTTAAGCTCATATTTGTACGTAGTATTCCTTATTAATCTTTTTAATAATAAAAAAGATTACTATCATATATTTTGTTTATATAGTTAGTCTTAGGTTTTTGATTATTTGACTTATATTTTCCTTGAAACTTTAATTTCCAACATTTTCTATTGGTAAATTTTCTTAAATCGATCCTTGATATTTTTTTAAAGTTTAAAGCTTTAAAGATTTGCTCGGC